>JAGASY010000125.1 GCA_017621515.1 Bacteroidaceae bacterium | reverse complement strand
GAGTAGGAGGTAAACACTAATCACAGGTGTTTATCTCCTGCTTTCGTGTTTACCGACCTCTCACACCACCGTACGTGCCGTTCGGCATACGGCGGTTCCTAACCTTTCGGCAGCTTTGAGGCTGTGTAGTAGCACCCTATCCAGTCATAGCCTTTCCGATGCATTGCTTCCGTGCTAATTGCTCGGTGCAGTATCCAGCTATCGGCTATGCGCCTCCTTGGATTTGCTTCCCATGTCGGCCAGATTGTAATACTCCGTCCACCCACGCAGGTATTGCCGCAGGGTGTCTTTGCGCTTGGCATATCCCATTCCGCTGCTTCTCGAAGTAATGGCTTTGAGGCGGCGGCGCAGTTTGGCTTCGGTCTTCTGATGCAGTCGCAGACGGCATTTGCCGTTGTGGATATAGAAACCGTAACCGAGGAATTTCAATCTGCCGATGTAGGCGACTTCGGTCTTTTCCCGACTGACCTTT
The DNA here is from genome assembly GCA_017621515.1 of Bacteroidaceae bacterium. Lineage (GTDB taxonomy): Bacteria > Bacteroidota > Bacteroidia > Bacteroidales > Bacteroidaceae > RGIG8745. The sequence continues at coordinate 25,298 of JAGASY010000125.1, read as the reverse complement.
AATTTGAGGTGTCCCTCTATGAACTTGCTGATACTCTCTTTGACGCGTTCGGCCGCTCGTTTGCTCCGACAGAAGATTAGTCCGTCGTCGGCATAGCGCACAAACGGATGCCCGCGTCTTTCAAGTTCTTTATCCAGTTCATTGAGTATGATGTTGGCAAGCAGCGGGCTTAATGGGCCTCCTTGCGGAGTTCCCTCTTCGCTCGGTTCATATTTGCCGTCCTTCATAACCCCTGCATTGAGGTAGCGGTGAATGAGCGAGATGACTGCATCGTCCTTAATTGTACGTTGCAGTATCTCTATCAGCTTGGCATGATTGACCGTGTCAAAGAAGCGTTCAAGGTCTATGTCCACTGCATAGCGGTAGCCTTGTTACACTATCTTTGTCGCCGCTACCAGCGCTTTCCTGCCTCCTCGCCCGGGGCGGAAGCCGTGGCTCCCGTCGCTGAACTGACGCTCATAGATGGGGCTGAGCACTTGGGCGACTGCCTGCTGAAACATACGGTCTGCCACCGTGGGTATTCCCAGCTGCCGTTTGCCTCCGTTGTCCTTGGGTATTTCTACTCTGCGGACGGGATTCGGACGGTATGTCCGGTGGCGGATACGCTCTTTCAGTTCCTCCCCGTGCTCGATGAGACAGCCCAGCGGTCGGTCGCAATCCATCCTGTCAACTCCTGCCGCTCCGCCGTTGCGCTTCACTTGCAGATATGCCGCATTCAGATTGGCCGGTGAGAGGATCTGCTCCAAAAGAGGGTATTCCGTCTTAGGTTGTTCCGTCGTGATACATCCGTCCACCACGCGCATGAAAGTCTGCACCCCTCGTAGCCTTCGGCTTCCGGCCTGTCTTTCTGAGGGCGGCCATCGCTCTGTGTCGATATTTTCTGCATTCTTCCTTTCATTTGATGGTGTTTGTGGTGTTCACTTCGGTTAGGTTAGACCCTTCCCCGAGGCTGTCTCCATCGGGTACTATGGTCTCGGCTGACTTCTCACGGCAAGCTTTACTCCGTCGGCTTTGAAAATAAAACATCTCCACCGCGTACGTGAGACCTCCCCAGTTAAGTATTCTATAGTCTTTCCGTCTTATACCTGCTTAATCTACAGCCGCGGTTCCGTATAGCTATCGGGATTCAGTTTCTATTGCAACCTTACCCACCTTGGACTGCCTTGGTATCAAGTTTCTGTACGTCAGGCCAGACGTTTGCCGCTGACTTCCTTCAGATTCGGCCTCGCGACCGACACCCTTGCCTTTGGCTGCGCACTTCCCGCTATCGGGCATGCCGAGGACTTTCACCTGTTAGACTGAATACATGCTGGGCGAACAACAAAGAAAGATGAAATTCAAATTGAATTTCATCCTTCTTTGAGGGTGGAGGGTGGGGCTCGAACCCACGACATTCAGAACCACAATCTGACGCTCTAACCAACTGAACTACATCCACCATGTAACTTTCTTCGTATTACCTTTCCGAAAGCGAGTGCAAAGGTAGATGTTTTTTACATAACAGCCAAATAAAAGCCAAACTTTTTTCTCAGAACAAGTAAAAAAGCAGTAGATTCTCAACTATATCAAAATTTTATTGAGACCGTGTCCTTGTTCCACCCCCAAACTTGGAAAAAACTGATACGATGCCAATGCTATATTCCCTTATAATCCTACACACGGTGTTCCATTCCAAAGAAAGCACACTATATTATATATACGGATAATGCCCTGAAAACATATTATCTGTGCAGAGAGTAATTAAAAACAGTGTGCAAAAATCTCAAATCCACAGTGTGGATTATAAAAACAACAGTGTGGATTTTGTAAACCACACAATGGATTATAAAAACCACACTGTGGATTTGAGATTTCTGTGTAGTGTTTTTAATTCCTCGTCGCACAGATATTTTTATTTTAGAGGTATATCATAATTTTAATGTACTATCTACCATGTAACACTCCCATTATTATCTCTGTCTATTTCTTTGGTCTGCCCAGAATAGGGGCTGAGTAGTTACCCCCAATAGCTTCAAGCGTAAAATTTTCATTTCAACCGAAAATATTATTTTGTCAAATCGAAAATGCCGTTTTAGCGTGTTTTTTTGCCATTTCTAAGCGAGTGTATTCAAATCCTGTACAGGCAGGAAATCTGTGAATACCCCTGCACAATTACAAGAAATTAAAATTAGCTGAAGAAATTAACGGACTGTCGTTAAAATAGCTTCTAAGATAAAGAAGCTGTTTTAAAATTATTTGTTATAGTTGTGTGGATGTCCTCGACAGACTCCTCCGTCGAAAACAATCACTAAAATTTAAAACAATTTCAAAGTAAAGCAGAGTAGCTTGTTTTTAGACCTTATTGCAGATTTTCGTCCATTTACGCTAAAAATCTGTAATTATTTTTGCATTTTTGTGGTCTGGATTTGGCAAAATCTTCAAAAAAGTCTATCATAACAATTGTAACCTCAGACTACAATAGTGGTTGGAGCATCCCTACAGTGAAAGAGTGGTAGAATAACACGTATAGGCGGTACCAGATATGGCAAAGAATGGAAAGTAAACCAATTTATAAAATTTAGTCGAACTCAAATAAAAATAAACAAGAATATGCTCTTAGGAAACAAAATCAGAAAACTTAGAGACGAGCAAGGATTGTTGCAACGTCAACTGGCTGCAGCGTTAGAGATTGACACTCCTATGTTCAGTAAAATTGAGCGTGGCGACAGACGAGCAAAAAGAGAACAGGTTATCGAGTTGGCAGAACTATTGCATCAGGACGAGAAAGAGTTGTTGAAGCTTTGGCTGGCAGACAAGGTGATTGACGCAATTAGTGATGAAGAAAACTGTAAACTGAAACAAGCCGCCATCGAGATAGCACAAAAGAAAATCTTGTGAAAATATGATTATGGATGCTGATACTATCATGAGAAGATTGCATGAGTTGGAAGAGGAGAACAAAAGGTTAAAGTCTCTTCTTGCAAAATACGGAATACCAATTGAGGTGTGTACTCTTGATAATGGTATCGTTGCATCCCAATACACAAAGCCAACAAATTCGTCTGTCCGCCTTTCTCTGCAAGAAAAAATAGAGTTATTCAGAAGTCTATTCAAAGGTCGTGAGGATGTGTTTGCCCAAAGGTGGTATAGTGATACGACTAAAAAGTCGGGTTATCAGCCTGTGTGTGAACACGAATGGAACAGAGAGTTTTGCGATAAACGGAAATACAAATGCGCTGAATGTCCTAACCGTCAGTTCGCAACATTAGCATACGGGCACATTTACAACCATCTTGCAGGCAAAGACATCTATGGTCGTGATGTTATTGGCTTATATCCTGTGCTAAATGACAACACCTGTTATCTCCTCTGTACAGATTTCGATGACAAGAGCTGCGAACATGGTTATCAGAACGATGTCCTCGCTTTTACAAATGTATGCAAAGAATGGAATATTCCTTGCTACATTGAGCGGTCACGTTCCGGAAATGGAGCACATGTATGGATATTCTTTGATAGTGCTATAACAGCTATCAAAGCAAGAAGGCTGGGAAAGTCAATTCTGTCAGAAGCAATGAATAAGGATGTACATCTTTCATTCAAATCATACGACAGATTCTTTCCAAATCAAGACACCCTGCCTGAAGGTGGATTTGGCAACCTCGTAGCACTACCCTTACAAGGAAATGCACGAAAGAATGGTAACAGTGTGTTTGTTGATGAAAAGTTCCAGCCATATCCAGATCAATGGACTTTCCTTCTCGCCATTCAGAAACTATCGAAAGCAACCATTGATGATATTCTTCAGAAGCACACTTCTTCATCAGGTGAATTGACCAAAAGTAATGAAAGCAAACCTTGGGAAACACCAACACCGGAGTCGATTGCCAAATCAGATTTCCCATCAAGCACAATCTTGACAAAGGCGAACATGATTTATATCCCGTTATTTAGTCTGTCGGCAAAGGCTGTCAATTATTTCAAGAGAATGGCAGCCTTTCATAATCCAGAATTTTATGCCAAACAAGGTATGCGACTATCAACGTATGATGTTCCACGCATCATTTCGTGCTCGGAATTGCATGATAACTATATTGCCGTACCTCGTGGTTGCGAAGAGGATGTAATTGAGATTCTCAAAGCTAACAATGTGAAGTATGCCATAGAAGATAAAACCAGTCAAGGGCATGAAATCAATGTATCATTCAAAGGCGAACTTCGGGAAGAACAACAGAAGGCCATGGAATGCATGTTACCGCACAACACAGGAACGCTATCAGCCACGACAGCTTTTGGAAAAACCGTATTCGCTATTGCCATGATTGCTCGGCGGAAAATAAACACGTTGATTCTGGTTCATAGAAAATCATTGCTTGACCAATGGAAAAGGCAATTAGAAGAATTTTTGGAAATTAAAGAAGAAATTGACAGTACGAATAAAAGTAAGAAAGACAACTCACCTATAGGATTTCTTTGTTCCGGCAAAGATACTCTTCATGGACTAATAGATATTGCCTTAATACAATCCTGTCTGGAAGAGAATGAAATCAAGTCTTTTGTTCAGAACTATGGAATGGTAATCGTGGATGAATGTCACCATGTTTCTTCTGTGAGTTTTGAACAGGTATTAAAGCGGGTGAAAGCGCACTATGTTTACGGACTTACCGCAACTCCTATACGGAAAGACGGTCACCAACCAATAATCTTCATGCAATGCGGAAAAATCAGATATACTGCTGATGCAAAAAGTCAAATGAACAGACAAAACTTTGTCCGTACACTTATTCCACGTTTCACGTCTTTCCGCAATGTTTCACCTGAAGCCAAAACATATACTCAAACCATTGAGGCATTATCAATAGATGAGGCAAGAAACAGACTCATTGTTGAAGATGCAAAAAAGATAATCGATGAAAAGCGGACTCCAATCATACTCACCAACTTAACCGCACATGTAAGAATCTTGACAGAGATGCTACAGCCCTATGCAACTCATGTGATTAGTCTTATTGGTGCAGACCCGGCAAAAGAGAAAAGTATGGCAATGGAGAAATTGAAAAAGATACCAACTACAGAGTCTTTAGTCATTGTTGCCACCGGCAAATACATTGGAGAAGGTTTTGACTATCCAAGACTTGATACATTATTTCTTGTACTGCCTATTCCGTGGAAAGGTAATATAGCACAATACGCAGGCAGATTACATAGAGATTATGATGGTAAGAATGAAGTACGCATTTATGACTATATTGACATACGAGTTCCTCTCTGCGATTCTATGTATCGTAAGCGATTGAAAGGTTATGCCTCCATTGGTTACGGTGTCCCCCAATCAACAGACAGAAAGGATTTTTCAAAACAAGAACTGATTTATAATGGTCAAACATTTTCAGAACCTTTCCGTAAAGACCTGCTCACAACTAAACATAGTATAGTCATATCTTGCCAGAAGATAAAATACAAATATACACCTCGCTTAGTATCTCTATTAAGAGACCTTATAGCCAATGGTATTGAAATTGTTGTTCATGTAAAAGAACAAGGATATAACGAGAACGAATTGAAGGAATATGATATAGAAGTCCTGCGCAATAAGGAGATATCCATACAATGTGCTGTAATTGACAAGTCTATAATTTGGTATGGTAACATCAACTTCTTCGGGTATAACACAGAAGATAACAATGTTATGAGAATAAATGATTCGTCTATTGCCAATGAATTGCTGAATATTGTATGCCAATAGTATTAAGAATGTAGATTACAATTTTAGGGAAGAAATCATGCAATATTTTTAGATGATATTTCGACTTCTGCCCCATAGCTTTCAAAACTTATAAATCATTGGAATCCATATAAAACAAGATTGGGCATCAAAGATATTCAATGATGCCCAATCTCATGATTTGTCTTATTTATAAATCGCCATGACATCCTGCACAATCTGTACATCAGTCAAATGGTTTGAAGCCATCAGTTCCGAGGCTACATAGCGGTCAGCAAACTCCTTGCGCAGACCAAAATTAAGAACTTTCATGTCAGAACCGCCGTAATACCGAGATACCTTTTCTCCGAATCCGCCATCAAGAACTCCATCCTCCAAAGTTATCACAACCGAATGTTTCTCTTTCAGCCCATCCAGCATATCCGTATCAAGCCCGGTAAGATAACGAGGGTTTATCAAAGTGGCATTAATGCCACGTTCCGTACAAAGCTTGTCGCAAACAGATTCTCCAAGAGAATAAAAATTACCGACAGCTATCACTGCCACATTTTCTCCCGCACGCGACATCCTGAATCTGTTCAGAACACTGTAGTCCGTATCAAAAATTTCATCACTACGGCTTTCTACCTGAAGCCCGGGCACTCGGACTGCCACCGGATGTTCTTTTTGAGTTATAGCCCATGACATCATAGCAAAATACTCTTCCTTGCATGTCGGAGCCAGATAAACCATATTAGGGATATTGCTTATCAACGGAATATCAAAAATTCCTAAGTGAGTGACATCATTCATGCCATAAACAGAAGCACAGAACACAGGTATAACAGCCGCATTGCGATTGATGCATAAATCCTGAGAAAGCTGGTCGTAGGTGCGCTGAACAAAGGTACTATACACTCCCCAAACGGGTTTGCCGCCTCTTGCCGCTATACCGGAAGCAAGAGCAACAGCATGTTCTTCTGCTATACCTACATCCACAAACTGCCCGCCAGCCATGTCGCGCCGTTCCTTGGTAAATCCCATCACCGTAGGAGTACCAGCGGTAATGACCACTAATCCCGGATTGCTCTTCATCCGTTCAAGCAAGAAGTTTGCTGTCAGACTTCCATAATCTTCTCCAGAACTTTGGAACTTCGGCTCACCGGTCTTTTCATCAAACGGCATACCATAGTGCCACTGCTCTTTATACATTTCCGCAGGCTTGAATCCCTTGCCCTTTTGGGTAACTATATGCACAACCACTGGCGAAACCGCATCTTTCACCTTACGGAAAGCTTCTACCAATGCTTTCACCGAGTTGCCCTCTTCCACATAGATATAGTCAAGCCCCATTGCACGGAAAAGATTACACTCCGCTTTTCCTTTCGTTTCGCGCAGCAATCTCAAATTCTTGTACAATCCGCCATGATTCTCCGCTATGGACATGTCGTTGTCGTTCACGACAATAATCATATTACTTCCAAGTTCACCGACATTACTTAGCCCTTCAAGAGCTTCACCGCCACTAAGCGAACCATCGCCGATTACAGCTATGACATTTTCCTTTCCGCCAAGCAAATCGCGTCCTTTAGCCAGTCCACATGCAAGGCTTATGGAAGTAGAGGTATGACCAATTGTAAAGAAATCATGTTCACTTTCTTTTGGATTGCTATAGCCCGAGACCATATCATAACGCTCCGGATCCATAAATCCATCAACACGTCCAGTCAGCATCTTATGCACATAACTCTGATGCGAAACATCATATACAATCTTATCCTCCGGTGAATTGAAGACATAATGCAAAGCAATGGTTGCTTCCACCATACCAAGATTCGGACCAATATGTCCGCCCTTACGACTCAGTTTCTTCAGCAACACCTGACGTACTTCCGATGCAAGAATGTCAAGTTCACTCCATGAAAGAGCTTTCACATCTTGCGGAAATTGAATTTTTTCTATATACATATTTATTAAAAACGATAATTTATAAAACTCAACAAATACACATTATATATATCTACAGCATCATATCTGATGCATTTTCTTATACGACAAAGTTAGAGGTTTATCATTTTTCACACGATACCTATAACACAGGAAAAGATACCACTATTACATATATACCTACTTTCATGGAAAAACCTCCGAAAATCCTCATACAAACAGTGAACGGTTCAGAAAAAGTCAGAAAAAGGATTCAAAAAAATGAAGTCCTTGGGGGATTCCCAAAAACTTCATTCTATCACATTTGTCGTGCAGCAAGAGAGAAAGTTCCGTACTTAGTTTCGTTGCGCACTCAGCAAAAAATCAAAAAGAATATGAAAGTCCCAGTGTGAGATATTCCTTAAACTGGAAGAATCCGAGATTGTCATCATAATAAGCCTTTGAACGGCTGTCATCAAATCTCCACAGCGTATATAACTCCGACTTTATATATTTGCTGAAAGCAAAAGAGAACACATTCTCAAGCTCCGATTCTGCATATTCATACGAAGTGAAATAGTAGAAACGACATCTCCACGAGAAATTATTCAATATCTTGACCGAAGAATTTACTTCCACCTTAGAACCGAAGTTCTGTCGGAAACCACTTGGTCCAATCTGGAACACAGAATGTATATTGTCATCGTCCGTACCGATATATCTGAACTTGTATGAGAGAGGCAACAGGGCAACAGACAAGCTGTTTCCGTTTTTCAAAGAAGGCTTGAAGTCCATACCGACAGAAAGATAGACATCAAGAGGCGCAAGGAATTTTGAATACATTCTCCTGTCATTAGACCTGTATCCCGGCATAAACTGCGTGTTTGCCTCCAGAGATACGGTATAGAACCATGACTTAGCCGCCTTGACACCCAGCTTTGAATACAGATTCAATTTATCATTGTTGGTCAGGAACGTATGACAACTGTCACTCGTTGTTGTGACAAAGCCCAAACGCATTTCAAGTTTATTGTCCCACTGTATATAACGCTGGTCATTATAATTTGCGTGAAGAATAAGTGAAGCAAGCATCGTTCCGTTGTTATTTCCTCCCTTATACCAGTTCTCAGAGAAATAGTTCTGCGTAAACTGCAACGAGAAATTACCGTCAGTCTTCCAGAAATTCGGACGAGTAACCTTTATGTTAATATCCACATCTTCTATCACTTCCGTTACATCTTCTATTCCTTTCACATCATCAAGCACCGTTTCAAGATCCTTGCTGTCTTTTCCCAGCTTTCCGGACTTCTGCTCAATGATATTTTCATTCATATACATAGCATCATAACGACCAATCCTTGCCGGACTGTTCACATACATGCCGATAAGCGAAGCATCCACCTCCTTGCAAATTCTGTCACGGTACAACATGCCGGAAGACGAATGCAGCACTTCTCTTTGAGACGGAAGCTGCCAATCCATTTTCATGGCACCACGTACAGAACTGCTGTAATATGTAGCAGGTCCGACGAGACGGTAGAAATACGGATTCAAATCCTTCTTTTCAAATTCCTTGCTGCCGGCAATCTTTCTTTTCAAAGACAGAAGAGAGTCAGAATATGCACTGATGATTTTTTCGTTATAATCTGATGATTCCTGAGCACCAGCTGTGCCACATACATTTGATGCTATTATAAATCCAAATATAATCTTTTTTATCATATTACACAAGTTTCTGCAAATTTACATTTAATATCATCAATATAAAAGAAAAAAAGAATTTAAATGTTATTACAGTGTCTTTTGATAACATACACAGAGGTTAAATATACAGAGAGGTTGCATTGTAGATTTAGGCAAAAGATAAGAAAAAACAAGTATTTCAATAGCAACTGTTACATTCTATTTTAGTGAAAGATTGTACAATTTTCCAAAAACACAAAATCCGCCACACTCTATTCGGAATGATTCTGCGATTAATTCTGTAGTTTTGTTTTAAGTAAGTTTAAGTGGGTGTATTCACAGACTCCTCCGTCGCTACCGCGCCACCTCCCCTAACTTAGGAGAGGAGCCAAGTTACCTTGTTCACTGCAAGTGCTATGATGCTCATCCATAGTCTTTTCAGGTATGGTATATAGGCTCTTCCCCTAAGTTAGGGGGAGGTGGCGCGGTAGCGACGGAGGAGTCTGTGAATACAGCCGTTTAAAAAAACAGAGAATAAGTCTGTTTAAGCGGCTGCAAACAATAAAAATCACTCAAAGTAAGATCTGAACTTTGAGAATATCTTGCTCCTCACACTTTCCGCAGGAATGAAATTCTCACTTCTGTCCATCTTCTTCATCGCCTCCTTTTCATCCTTGCTCAGTGTTTCAGGTATATAAACGCTTATATTTATCACCTCATCACCTTTCTGACCACGATTATAACCCTGCACCTCAGGCACACCCTTGCCCTTCATGCGCAAAACCGTACCGGGCTGTGTACCCGGTTCTATGTTAATCTTCGCCTTACCATCTACCGTAGGCACTTCAACCGTGCATCCAAGCGTAGCCATCGGAACGGAAAGCAACAGATTATAGACCAAATCATTGCCATCTCTCAGCAATTCCTCATGAGGCTTCTCCTTTATGATAATCTGAAGGTCGCCGTTGACACCGTTGTGACGTCCTGCCCCACCCTTTCCTTCAAGAGTGAGAACCATGCCCTCCGACAATCCGGCAGGGAAGTTCACTTCCACAATGCTCTCTCCCTGCTTTATACCTTCGCCATGACACTCATGACACTTATTCTTGATGACAGTACCTTCACCATGACACTCCGGACAAGCACTCTGGCTCTGCATCATACCGAAGATGCTTTGCTGGGTGCGCACTACATATCCGGTCCCATGACAAGTCGGACAAGTATCCACCTTTCCGTCTTCAGAGCCGCTTCCGTGGCAATGACTACATGTCACATCATTCTTCAGTTTGAACTTCTTTGTCGTTCCGTTGACAATTTCATTCAAATCAAGCTCAACACGCAACCGCTGATCCTTGCCCTTGAACTTCGGTTTGCGATAGCCCTGTCCCTGACCGCCAAAGCCGCGTCCGAAACCGCCACCAAAACCACCGCCGAAAATGTCACCGAACATAGAGAATATGTCATCCATATTCATGCTCTGTCCGCCGCCGAAGCCGCCCATGCCGTTCACACCTTCCGGTCCAAACTGGTCATACCGCTGACGTTTTTCCGGGTCGCGAAGCACATCGTAAGCCTCCGCAGCCTCTTTAAACTTGTCTTCAGCCTCCTTGTCACCCGGATTTCTGTCCGGATGGTACTTAATTGCCATTTTCTTATAGGCTCTCTTTATCTCGTCATCACTTGCAGTCTTCGCCACTCCAAGCACTTCGTAATAATCTCTCTTTGCCATATTCTATTTTAAATAAAGGGACATGCAAAATTGCAGAAGTGTGGATATAGCCTTCAGTTCCACACAGCACAATGCACCGAATTCAGTCCCGAGATGTCGTAATGTCATTGTTCACTCTATGAAATTTTTTCAACACAGAGGCAAGAATATATAGAAACAGGAAAAAAGCAGTATATAAAAATAACGAATCGGTATATAATGCTTCTATTCAAAAAACCATATACTCCATATATGCCCCGTGTTGAAAAAATTCATGGATTAAATTGCTCCCTTACCAATCTTTGAAACCTTAAAACACTACTACTATTATTGTGCCACCGCCACTTTAGCATGACGTATAACTTTCTCGTTCAGAGTATAACCGTTCATCACACAATCAAGGACTTTGCCCTTCATTTCGTCCGGCTGTCCCGGAACCATAGCTATGGCTTCATGAAAATCCGTGTTGAAATCCTGCCCTACAGCCTCAATCTTCTCCAAACCTTCATGCTTCAACAGTTTCATGAATTTCTCTATAATAAGAGTCACTCCTTCCTTTACAGCGTTCACATCTTCCGCCTTGTCCATAGTCTGCTCCGCACGCTCCATGTCGTCAAGAACCGGCAATATGGCAGTCACCACTTTCTCACCACCATTCTTTATGAGTTCAGCTTTTTCACGCATCACACGCTTACGATAGTTGTCAAACTCGGCAACCAAGCGGATATATTTGTCATTCAGCTCTGCAATCTTGGCATTAGCCTTTTCCAATTCTGTTGCTTCAGAAACTTCTTCCTCGCCATCCTGTTCTGACACATCTGCAGAATTGTCAGTATTTTCTGCCGTACCGACAGAATCAGCAGAATTGTCCGATTCTGCTGTCTCTTTATGATTCAAAATCTCTTCGTCCTTATCTTTTATATCCATAATCGATTTATTTCTTATGATTTACCGTTTGTTTCATACATAGCAAAAAACATGCCACAGCTTCCGACTTCTGCCATTATGACAAAATTACAACAATCCCCATCTTTTTATGTTCACAAGAAGTCCTCTCAAATGTGTTGCCACAAGCAATATATAAGGCTTCATAAAAATTTTTTTGACATTGTTTTTTGGGTGGGGTATTCATTTTGACAGAATGATAACAAGTTCAACTATTTTACTTTCCAAAATCATCAATTCACTATCAAATACTATCTTTTTGATTTTGTCAAATGTTAAAATTCCAAGCCCTCTGGAACGCTTCAAAATGAACTACGATGAACTTTTCTTGAAGAATGGGGATTCTACGCGCATTTTCTGAAGGCTCCGTGAATTGTGAAATAGTGTTTCATTTTGGAAGGGCTCTTTTACATTTGTTTATCTTCGGTGAAGAGTCTTTTTGAAAAAACTACTAAGTTTTCAAATTTCCAGCGTACTATCGTCATATTTTCAGTGCACTGTAATTTTATTCGCTGTGCGCTGCTTTTTTATTTGCTGTGCGCTGAAAATTTGACGACAGCGCGCTGAAAATAAGAAAGCACTGGGAAGCCGAGAGAAAAGCAGTTTGTATCGGTCGAAATGTTAAGAAGTGTATAATTTATCATGTCGGAAATGTGTCTGAACAGGAACTTAAAAGAGAAGAGGTTTGAAGCGGTGTTTGAGAGCAGAAACGGCGAATCTTATTACAACATATTAATAATCAGCAGATTATCAGAACACAAAAATTATTTGAAAAAAATGCGTCCGGCGCATTTTTTGAACATTTCGAAGAAAATTATATCATTTTGATTATCAGTAATTTATATTTGAATCAATTTTTTCATCTCTTCACCACCGACAAAAAATCGCTCGAAGTGTTAAATTTTCATTTTGGGCGAAAATATCATTTTGTCAAATTGAGAAAGTCTGTTTTAGCGTGCTTTTTTGCCGTTTTTAAGTAGATGACTTCAACAGACTTTTTCATCGCTATCACACCCTCTTAAACAAATATACTACATCCATAAAAAACAAACATAAGCAACCTATGAACATAATCTACTTATCGGTAACACATAAAAAAGTGCCTCCAAGAGCGTATGTTTTTTGACTTTTATTTGTATTTTTGCGATATATTTGATAAAAATATCAAATTCACAGAGAAAACAAGTATTAATGCAATACTTATAGATGCAATAGGTGACAAATTGCAAACCAAAACCAGAAACAATTAATTTATGAAGGTAATATCAGTAAATTTAGGAAAAGCCGATGTTTTCAAGCGATATTACCTTGAACTATATCCTCAGACCACTTATTTCATTGGCAAATACATCGAAAACAAAGAAATTGCTGCCGACCTTATTCAAGATGTATGGCTGAAAATGTGGGAACAGGAGCTGACATTCCCCAACGAAGATGCTCTGAAAGCCTATCTCTACCGCTCCATACACAATGCCGCCATGAATTTCATACGCTCAAATTCGAGGGAACAATTGCGCTATGAAGCTATAAAAACAGTTTCAGACGACATTGATTCTTCAAACATGCTTAACGATATGGTGGAATCTGAGATATATGCCATGATAAACCAAGCCTTTTCAGAACTTTCAGATGCCGCCCGAAGAGTATATGTGGAAAGCCTGAAGGGCAAAAGCCAAAAAGAAATTGCAGAAGAACTCAATATTTCTGTTAATACAGTTAAAAAACACATCTACAATGCCAACCAATATTTGAGAAAACGTCTGGAGCATCTTTTTCTGCTTATTTTGATTTTTTCTTTAAAATAATTCACTTTCTGATTACACCTTGAACAGCTTTCGGTGTTTATATATACAAAAATGTCAACAGACATCCATCGAAAGTATATTTATGATTAATCAAAAAGAGTTAAAAAGACTTCTATGCAAGAAGCTATTCGGGACATTGACTCAGGCAGAAAATGATGTAATCAATGAATGGAGAACATTGTCATCCGGCAATGAAGAACTATATGCCAAAATGAGCAGTCCCGAATTTATCGGCAGAGCCATAACAGAACAAAAGAAAGAAGACGCGTTGGCAAGTTTCAACAAAATGAAGCCACGCATGAAGCGTCGTCACCGTTTGTCAGTCAAACACCTATATTATACCGTAGCAACCTGTGCGGCTGTGACAGCAGTCGTATTCTTCACCGTATCCCGTCAGACCGACAACTATGTCATGAAGGCAGGAAGCAGGAAAGCCATACTGTGCACTCCAGACGGTAAAAATACTGACATAAGTGACAAGGACACTTATACCCTCAAGACTTTACCGTCGGCAGATTCAGCTTCATCAACAACTGACTCATTTTATACTATGATAGTGCCAAAAGGCGGAGAATATACACTGACACTGGAAGACCAGACAGCCATACATGTCAATGCAAACTCCTCGCTCGCCATACCTGCCAACTTCTCTGAGGAGAACCGTACTGTCAGCATCACGGGAGAAGCCTACTTCGATGTGTATAAGAACCCGGAACATCCGTTCATCGTGGAAACAGAAAAAGCGACAATCAAGGTACTGGGCACCAGTTTCAATGTCAAGAACCATAAGGACGAGAAATACATGGTGGTGACACTGGAAGAAGGAAACATAGAAATCAGTTCTCCTATCCGGAACGAGACGCTCATGCCGGGAGAACAAGCCACAGTGTTCGAGAACGGAAACATAGAGAAGACAAAGCTCGAAACACTCACAGACTGTGCATGGCATAAAGAACGTATCATCTATGAGAACAAGCCTTTGTGTGAAATTCTTGACGACCTCGGAATGTGGTATGATTTTGAGACCGAATATGAAGATGAAGGGCTGCGCAACCTCAGATTCTCTATGGACATAGAACGCTCCGCCAACTTCAATGACATTGCGGAACTGCTGGAAAGGCTTAACAAGATAAAAATCAAAGTGAAGAAAAACAAGTGTGAAGTCATGAGGCTATGACGCATCACCGCCATAAGAGAGAGAAAAGACCAAACTACTTGTAAGCAAGAAATATCAAACACAATAATAAAAGCAATTGAATAATGAAAAAGAAGATTTTTTTTGAGAGAATTTTATTGCTTGTGTTTATGCTTTGCATCCCACTCACACATGTCCACGGACAAACCGACAGACAGGTGAATGTGGTGTTGCAGAATGCCTCCATCAGTCAGGTATTCTCCGAAATCAAGAAGCAGACACAAGTTAATTTCATCTACAGCAATGAAGATGTAAAGAAATTGCCTTCGAAGAACTACGACATGCACGGGTCTTCTGTGGCACAGGTGATGCAATATGCTCTTTCCGGTTCGGACTTGTCGTTTGAAATAGTCAACAACACTGTCGTCATCAAACACAAAAAGACACAGAGCATTACAGGTAAGATTACAGACTCAAACGGAGAACCGCTTCCGGGAGTCGCCGTGCAAGTGAAAGAAACTGGAAAAGGAAACACTACGGACATCAATGGACATTTCTCTATTCCGACAGAGAATATGAAAGACGTACACCTCCACATTTCATTTTTAGGAATGAAAGACAAGACAGTCCATTGGATAGGAAAACCGCTGAACATTGTCATGGAGGATGAAGTGCAGAACATCGATGATGTAGTCGTAACCGGCTATCAGGTCATCAACAAGCGCGCACTGACCAGTGCCGTGAATACCATCAAGGCGGAAGATATCATTCGTCCGGATGTAAACTCCATCGACCAGATGCTTGAAGGTCAGGTGCCGGACATGATATTCATGACCAATTCAGGTGAAACATCGGCAACCCCACGCATCCGTATTCGCGGAACATCGTCTATCATTGGTAACCGTGAACCGCTCTGGGTGGTAGATGGTATTGTGGTCAACGACCCAGTTGAAATCAGTGTCGATGACCTCAACGACCCCGACTATGTGAATCGTATAGGCAATGCCATTGCCGGGCTGAATCCTCAGGACATCGAGCGTCTGGACATCCTCAAAGATGCATCGGCAACAGCTCTCTACGGAACACGTGCCGCAAACGGTGTCATTGTCATCACCACCAAACGAGGCAGAGAAGGAAAAGCGGAAATTAGATATACAAACAACTTCACGTTCAAGATACGCCCTCGCTACACCGACCGTTCTGTCGATATAATGAACTCCAAAGAAAGAATACAATTCTCGCGCGATTTGTTTGAAAGCCGCTACCTGTACAACGACAATATCTCTATGGTGGGATATGAAGGTCTGCTCAACGACTTGTACAACGGAAGAATAAACGATCATCAGTTTCTGGAGAAGGTGTCAGAACTTGAAACGATTAATACCGACTGGTTCGACTTGCTCACACACGACAGTTTCTCACAGCAGCACACCATCAGCATGAGCGGAGGTTCAAAAGACAGTCGCTACTATGCGTCAATCGGCTATACAGACGGAGATGATGTGGTGAAAGGAACCACGAACAAGCGTTACACTGCCATGCTGAACCTTGACAACAACTTCACAAACTGGTTGTCCGCTTCTTTCGGTTTGCAGGGTAATGTCAGCAAACGAAGCTACTATCAGGACAAGTTGTCGCCAGTGGATTACGCTTATACGGCAAGCCGTACAATACCGGCATTCGACTCAAACGGTGAATACTATTATTATAAGAAAGTGTATGACTCAACAGAATCATACAACTATAATATAATGAACGAACTGAACAATAGCGGAATTACGCAAGACGGTTCATCCATCACGCTCAATGCCAACTTCAAGTTCAAATTCAACGATTGGCTGAGTGCAAATGCCATAGGTTCATATACATATCAGAACACAGACATTGAGAGCTACTGGGGAGACAAGACATATTATGCCGCATGTCTTAGAAGAAGCGAATATGTTGTAGCTCCGCCAGAAGACAATGCCATGCCACAGGGAGGTGAACTGAGTTCCAATCATAGCCGTCAGGACAGCTACACAATCCGTTTGCAGCTGGACTGGAACAAATTCTTCGGCACAGACGAGAAACATAATTTCAACGGTTCTTTGGGTTATGAAATGAGTTCTACCAACTATGTGGGCAATTCATATACCGCCAGAGGATATTATCCGGACAGAGGACTGTCTTTCCCTACTGACATAGACATCAGCAAATATCCGAACTATGGCGGATGGCTGGCACAGAACGTACCGAGCTTGCGAAACGACCTGTCACACATATTATCAGGCTATGCAAGCTTCACTTATAGTTATGACCGTATGCTCTATCTCAATCTCAACGGACGTATTGACGGCTCAAACCGATTCGGCGACCAAAGCAACAAGAAGCTTCTGCCTATATGGTCCGCTTCGGCTTCATTCAATTTTTCCCAACTCCCGTTCATGAAGGAGATTGAATGGATTGACTATCTCACAGTCAAGACTTCATACGGTTTCCAAGGAAACATGCTGTCCGACGTTTCTCCGGTACTCATCATCAGAAAAGGTTCGATGAGCGACTTCTACAATGAGTTCGTATCGCATAAAGAGCGTAATCCGAATCCGGAACTGAAGTGGGAACGGACAAATTCTTATAACTTCGGAATTGAAATGTCCTTGTTCAACAACCGTGTACAGTTGGAAGGTTCTGTATATCTCAAACGGACTAAAGATGCTTTCATGAGCAAAACAATATCTACAGTCAACGGTGTCAGTTCATATATTGTCAACGGAGGTAACATAAGCAACGACGGATATAGCATTGACGTGACGCTCAACCCAATTATGAAAAAGAACTGGCAATGGAGCCTCACCACCTCTTTCTCTCGTGTGCTGAACGAAATAACCACATCCCCTGATGGCGAGGAATATCTGTTGCAGAACTTCCTCAACGGTACGGCTGTAGTCAAAGGAAAACCGATCGGCACATTCTATTCATACAAATTCCTCGGACTCAGCCCAGTGGATGGAGGTCCAATGTTTGATGATTATGAAGACCATTACGAAGATTTGGTCGGACTGAGCAAGTATGACACATACACGACTGTGCTCGAAGCATCAGGTACACGTGAGCCGTATATGCAAGGAGGACTGAGCACCAGACTGCGCTACAAGAATCTTCGTTTCCATGCACAATTCACATACAGCCTCGGAGCAAAGACGCGCCGCTTCGGCATGTTCGGAGAAGGAGCCATCAGTGCAGGCGATGCCACACTTACCAATGCAGGTGATATCCGTCCTGAATGGAATGTAAGCCGCGATTATCTTGACAGATGGATACATCCGGGCGATGAGGCACACACTATCATCCCTGCTATTATAGGCCCGACAAGCGACTCTTATTATAATTATCTGAATCACTGGTCTCCGGCATTGAACGATGAAGGTGTACAGACTATAGCCAATAGTTATTGGGACATGTACGACTATAGCAATATACGCGTAGTAAGTGCCGACTATCTGAAGTGTACAAGCATGAGCCTCACCTATACATTCCCTGACAAACTGGTTGAGAACTGGAGTCTGAAACGTCTTGAACTGACACTGACGGCAAACAACCTGTTTACAATCTGTGACAGTCGCCTCAAGGGACAGACTCCTGTGCAGGGAGGATTTACTACCATCCAGTTGTCAGAACGTCCGAGCTTCTCTTTCGGACTTAACGTAACATTCTAAACAATACACATCAATGAACAAGATAATAAGAAATATAGCTATTGCAGCAATGGCGGGAATATCTGTTTCATGTTCAGATTTCCTTGAAGAATACTCACAGGATTTGGCAAAAGTGGAAACATGGAAAGATTTGGACGAGCTACTACTGGGAGACGGTCATTTCTCCTCCAGCCGTTACTACATAGAGAACTATGCAGCATACACAGACCAAACATCCAATCTGGACATAATTCATTTCATGAGTGACGAAATGAAAGAGAATCCTAATGCTCAGAAAACAGCAGACAGAATCGGCTATCAGACCCGCATATTCCCTTTCTACACATGGCAGAAAGATACAGGTATGGACGAAGACGGCAAATATGTAGGAGGAGATGCCCAATACTGGAATGAACTTTACGAATATATCAATATCACGAATATTGTATTAAGCCAGATTGATGATATGCCGGAGAACAATCAGGATGACAAAAACGGCAAGGAAAGAGTGAAAGGAGAAGCTTGCTTTCTTAGGGCTGCCTACTATTTTATGCTTGTCAATCTGTATGCACAGCCCTATACCCCGGCAACAGCAGCATCGACACAGGGAGTGCCGGTGAAACTTACAGAATACATTGAAGACAAAGAGTTCTTCAGAAGTTCTGTAAAAGAAGTATATGAATATATCCTCGATGATTTGGAACAGGCTGAAAAGCTTCTTGACAGAAAAGCTCGCACATCCATATATCATCCGAATAAAGTAGCAGTGAATCTGCTTCAGAGTCGTGTATATTTGTACATGCAAGATTGGAAGAAAGCAGCAGAATATGCCCGGAAAGTAATTGACGTTCAACCTGACTTACTTGATTTACATGCTGTTTCCGTAGGGAAAAATATACTCTCCAAAGATTCTCCGGAAACCATATTCAGCATGGGCGGCTATTTGGTTGCCATAGCATTTGCAGACGACCCAAGCAGATGGGGAAACGAACCTCCTGTCTATTATGTATCAGACGACATGATGAAGTTATACCAGCGTAATGATTTGCGTAGTAAACTGTATGTAGGCAAAAGCTATGCAGGATTTTCCCCTGTATTCACCAAGGTTGACGGACAGCAAACTGCTTTTGGAACATATTTCGATGTGTCCGACTGTTTCCTGTATCGTACATCAGAAGCTTATCTGACACTGGCTGAAGCATCCGCCTACGACGGAGACGAGACCACAGCGCAGGATTTTCTGGAAAAATTTCTCGACACACGACTTGAAGAGAAAAGCAGTGTAACCCAAACAGGAAATGAGTTAGTCGATTTTATCCGTGATGAACGCGCACGCGAACTGCTTCTCGAAGGACACCGATGGTTTGATTTGCGCCGCTATACAGTATGCTCACCTTATCCATATTCAAAGACAATAGAACACGGACATGTATATTACGATGGAAGTGATCCGGAATACACAGACTATTATCGGCTTGAAACAAATGATCCGGCTTACACTCTGCCAGTCCCGAGAGAGATACTGGACTTCCAGATTTCTCTTGGCACTCAAGCGAGACCAGACCGCAAACCTATACGTAAAGAAATTTATTAACACATAATTTATTAATATATAATATGAAGCGATTAACCATATACATGCTTGTCTTTGTGGTTTCAGGACTATTCATCGCATCTTGTTCAAGCGAAGAAGAACTGGAGCCAAGCTATAAGGACGAGATATATTTCTTCGTTCCAGAAGATGCCACAGATGACGAGTCTGTTCTACGACGAGATTTCTATAAAGAAACAGGAATACACCTCTTGTTCAATGACACTCTGCACACCGAATACATTGGTGTTGACGGATTTGGTGACAAGGTCTATGATGTCGAAAAAGTTGATCTGAACTATATGCAAACCTCCATATTGAAAGATCCTATCCGCTTGGAATATTTTCAATACATGGATGACAAGCAAGCAGCAGTGGAATTTGTCAAAGAGCATATTCTATCTCATCTTAGTGGAAGCCTACGTCCATATTCTTTCCTTCTTGTTCCATCCATAGAGATGTATGATGATTATTACGAAGAATGGAATTATCAGGATATTATCAAAGGATGGCACTGTACAGCTATATCTTTAGAGGGTATTGGAGAAATGGATGAAGAGGAGAAGAATGAGTTAAAGACCACCTGTCTTTATTCCATAGTAAAAGATGTGATTAACAAAATGGAATATTTTAGAGAATTTTACAGCTATAGTGACCCTTACTATGGAATGTACAAGGAAGATTTAGATATTCCAGAAGAATATGACGATGAACAGGCACGTCAGTTCGGATTCCTAAAAGATTATAGAGACTATTATTATATTTATTCAGACGACGATTTGGAATATTTCATCCAAGAGACTGTATCTACAACAGAAGAGGAATTTACAGAACTGTATGGTGAATATCCGTTGATTATGGGTAAATATAATACCCTGAAAAAGAGAATGGAGAGTATAGGATATGTTTTTAACAGACAATGAACATGAAGAATTATATATTTTTATTGGCTGCTCTCACTTTCAGCTTTGTGAGTTGCAGTGACGATGACGAACTGATTGTTACTCCCGAAGAAAGAGGAACAGTTACAGACTCTGAAGGAAATGAATATAAATGGGTTCGTATCGGAGATTTATGTTGGACAACTTCAAACGCACTCAACGGTGCACCATGTTATGATGCGACATATCCCGGTTCGTGGGGAGATGTGTATGTATTCGAGTCTGATGAGGATGTGAACTACATGATGGACGAATATATGCCGGAATACGGTAATCTCATGACTTTTGAAGATGCTATGGATTCTGCACCAGAAGGATGGAGATTGCCGACAGACGAAGACTGGAAGAATCTGGAGCAACATCTGAGCATGGGAAAAGCCGTCAATGCTATCGGTTGGCGCACAGGTGCTGCTCAACTAATGATGCAAAAGGAGGGTACGGAACTGAACATGCAACTTGGAGGAGGTATCATCTGGACAGCCTCTTACTCGATGGAATTACAGTTCATGCACTTCAAAGAGTACGGATACTACTGGACTTCTACAATTGACGAATCTTATAAAGATTTTCAGGCAGCCTATTACCGCAAGCTATGTTTTGGAAAAAATGCAGTAGAGCGCAGAGCCACCAAAACAAGTCGCCTAATGAGTGTAAGATGGGTGCGCGATGTTAAATAAATCAAGAGAAGTGGCGGAGTGTAAAGTGACAAAACAAGATAAATTCATGTAAAACAACCCAGCTTTACACTCCCCACCCTTTTACCACATATTCTAATCATTTCATTAAACAAACAATGGACAGAAAAGTATTGCTATGCGGATTGTTCATGTGTGCATCATCACTTATGGCACAATCCGAACAAGGATTCACAATCAAAGGTTCACTACAAGGACTACCGGACAGTCTGAAAGTAAAACTGGTTGATATTGAAAGTGGAGAACAAAACAGTATTATAGCTGAATCGGACATTAACAACGGCAACTTCATGCTCAAAGGAAGTGTCCCAAACGTAAGGCTATGTGAGCTAATGTTTTATAAGAACAATAATACAGGCTACAGCCATGCCACAATAAAAGTTCGCATGATGGTGGAGAACACTCCTATGACGGTATCATCAGACGTAACTTACGATAGCATTATAAACGCAGACTATTCACAAAAACAGGAAATGCTCCTGAAAGTTAAAGGAGGAAAAGCTTCGGCTGAGTTTGATGACTATAAAAAGGAACTCAACAGCATTGAACTTACTGCAAAAAAAGCCGGATATGAGGCTGCATCGAAATATTTTGAGACAAGGGACAATCCCGACACAATGAAAATTTACGGGAGACTGGAAGAAGAAGCAAACCAAAAGCTTGATGAAGCAGTAATGAAATTCGTCAAGTCACACCCCAATTATTTTATCTCTGCTTATATTGTCAATAAAAAACTTGAATCTTTCTTCGAATATACAGCAGACGAAATCAATGATATGGCAACCACAGTGGCTTCCTGTCCCGATACGGCACGCAACAACCGTATAAACAAGTATCTGACACGCGCGCTGAAATATGCAAGGATGATGAATCTCAAAGATTTCGAAGCACTGAATCCGGAAAAGAATCCGTCATTAATATCCACACTGGTCAAACCCGGACAATATACTCTTATTGACTTCTGGGCCTCTTGGTGCGGTCCTTGTCGTGCAGCCATTCCAAAGATAAAATCATTGTATGAGAAATATGATGGAAAGTTCAATGTAATCAGTGTCTCTGTTGATGAAAAAGAAGCTGCATGGCGCAAAGCGATGGACGCAGAAAAAATGCCGTGGGCACAGTTATGGGTAGATGAAACAAGGGCGACAAAAGCATGTACAGACTATGCAGTATTATCCATTCCCCGGCTTGTCCTAATCAACGACAAAGGACAAATTGTTATCGTAACTCACAACCCTGACAAAATTTCAGAATGTCTAAAAACAGGTTTAGGATATTAAAAACAAACTTCCATTTCCTCATAGTATGCGCCGTTCAAGATTCTATGACGGCACATCTATGAGTATATCAACCAAGAAAAATGAGAAAGAATATTTTAACAATGTTATTGGTTTTCGGCAGCTGTACAATTGCTTATCCTCAATCCGGAAACTTTAAAATCAAAAGCAATATAGGAGGTATGAACGATGGAACTGTAGTTTTCTTGAGAAGTATTGAAGAAAATGCAGACAGAGACAATGTGATAGCCTCCGACACCGTACATAACGGACAATTTTGTCTGACCGGTTCTATTGACTCCCCTACTCTAAGCCGTGTAGAAATCACGGTTGTGAAACATTATGAAGACGGAACTCCTTACGATGCAGAAACATCCACCGTACTCATGCTTGAAAACGCCGACTACACCATTGAGGCTAACCACATCAGCGACATGCCGCTCACATGGGAGTTTCAGAAATCTCCTCTTACAAAAGAAAACAATGTGAAAGTAACCGGAGGAGGCATTGCCGAACAAGAATATCGTGAATACAGAAAATGTCTCCACCCATTCGAACTCAAAGCATGGTTGTATGAAGAGCAGGCAAGAAAATGGATGTACATGGAAAAGATTCAAAACCAAGACAGCATAGATTATTATCAGAAGCTTCAACAGAAAGCCGAAGATATTGCCGCAAAAGAAAAGATGCAGTTCATAAAGAAGCATCCGAAATATTCAATTTCCATGTTCCATATAAACAGCATGATGCAAGAATGCTTTTCTCTCACATGTCATGAAATAGACGAAATGCTTTCCCTTGTTTCTGGCACCAAAGACACTCAACGTCTCGAAAGATTAAAGACTTCTGCCGAATATGCAAAATCGTTTGCCAAAGGTTCTAACTATACAGACTTTGAAGTTTCTACAGAGAGCAACGACATAAAGCGCATTGCCGACTACATAAAGAGTGACCGATATACGATGATTGATTTTTGGGCTTCATGGTGCGGACCTTGCCGTGCTTCCATCCCTCATGTAAAAGAACTGCATGAGAAGTACGGTGACAAACTATGCATACTGAGTGTATCTGTCGATAAAGAAGACAAGGCATGGCGCAAAGCTGTTGACGAAGAACAAATGTCATGGACGCAGTTGCTTGCATCAAAAGGCGGAACACGCACATTGCAAAAATCATATAACCTCACGTCCATACCTTACATGTTGGTAATTGACAAGGAAGGAAAAATTATATGTGCTACACATGATCCTAATGTCGTTTCATCCGTATTGGAAGCAAACATCAAACTGTAATTATCCCAATTGATATAAGTAATAAGAAAAAAATAACTTCCGCAGAGGTTAAGAGCATCTGAAAGCAAAGACTTTGCATCTTAAAAGTTGCGGAAGTTATTTTTTTATCATTGCAAAAAGGCTGTTTGAAAGTTATTGGCTATGATTGCAAACATACTTGACTGTTTACGTGAATGTATTCAACAGCCCCTTTTTGTTTAAGCAGAAGCATTAACGATTGTACTCAATGGAAGAGTCTGTTGAAAACCACCTAAAACAAGAAAAACACGCTAAAACACCATTTTTTAATTTGACAAAATGATATTTTCGCCCAAAATAGAAATTTAACACTTGGAGAGATTTTTTGCCGATGGCGAAGAGACGAAAAATTTTGTTCAAAGATAACAAGTTGATAATCAATAAAATACAAAATTTTGCAAAACACTCAAAAAAATGTATCGGACGCAATTTTCCGAATAATTTTCATATTCTGATAATCTATTGATTATTAATATATTAAAATATAATTCACCATTTTCACCCTCAAACCCCACTTCAAATCTACTCACTTTTAAGTTTTTTGTTCAGCGCTTTTCTAAAACAACAAATTATACATTTCTTAACACCTCGTCTAATCTCCACAGTCCTTTTTTCAGAAGTATGGTGTATTTCTATTTTCAGCGCACTGTCGTCAAATTTTCAGCGCACAGCAAATAAAAAAGCAGCGCACTGTGGCTAAAAAAACAGTGCGCTGGAAATGTGACGACAGTGCGCTGGAAATTTGAAAACTTAGTAGTTTTTTTCAAAAAACTCTTCGCAGGGAATAAACAAATGTAAAAGAACCGTTCCAAAACGAAACACTATTTCACAATTCTCAGAGGCTTCACGAAATGCGCACAGAATCCTCGTTTTGCGAGGAAAGTCCGTCACGCTTCATCTTGGAGCGTTCCAGAGGGCTTGG
>JAGASY010000124.1 GCA_017621515.1 Bacteroidaceae bacterium | reverse complement strand
CTGAAAAAGTGATGACAGCGCGCTGGAAATATCAAAACTTAGTAGATTGGAGAAGAGAACTCTTCGCCGGAAATAAATAAATGTAAAAGAACCGCCCTAAAACGAAACACTATTTCACATTTCTTGAAGGCTTCACGAAATGCGCGCAGAATCCCCGATTTCCGGTGAAAGTTCATCGCGCTTCATTTTGACGCGTGCCAGAGGGCTTGGGATTTTAACATTTGACAAAATCAAAAAGAAAGCATTATGATGCAAAATCAATAAATAGGAAATTAAATCGGCTAAAGTTACTGTCATTCTATCAAAACCGGTCTTCCCTCAAAAAAACGATGTCAAAAATTTTTTTATGGAGCCTCAATCCTATAGCGAACAAGACTTCCGATACCTATGCTTGTTCTGAAATCATTCTGCCTGAAACAGGGAAGCCAGAAAGCACATCTACCTCCTCCAAATGCAACAGAACAAGAGAGCACCGGAAAAGCTTTTTCTTTTTCCTTAACCGTCATTTTCTCTCAGCAACGAGACCACTTCTTCCAAATATTTCCTGCCGACCGGCAAGGTTCTACCGTCTTTCGTCAATGTCACCTCTGAACGAGAAAAACCAGCTATACGGCAGCGAGGTACAAGGAATGAGCGATGGATGCGGATAAACTCTCCCTGTGGAAGCTGTTCCTCCACGGTGCGCAGAGAAATCTTGGAAAGTACAGACGTACCGTCTGCAAGATGCACCTTCACATAATTGTCTATCGACTCAATGTAGAGAATGGCATCGGCGGACACCGACACATTCTTATACTCCGACTTCAAACGCAACTGCCGGGCTGGCGACTCCGACGCAGCAAGCAAATCATGCATCTTGAGCCATTGCTCCGCCTTCTGCATGGCACGGTCGAAACGCGCATAGAAGTAGGGCTTATGCAAGAAATCAACAGCGTTCACCTCAAACCCCTCCAATGCGTAATGAGCGTATGCTGTGGTGAATATCAGGCAGCAAGACGGCGGAAGCTGCCGGGCAAGTTCAATTCCCGACGTACCGTTCATTTCAATGTCGAGCAACACAACATCCGGCCGCCACTCACGGACACGCTGCATTCCGAGACGTGGCGAGCTGTAGGTCTCCAGCGTCACACCTCCACGCTGCTCGCAATAGCGACTAATGATACTCAGCGCAATAGGTTCGTCATCTATAGCAATACATTTTATCATACATTTTCGTTTTTCAGTTCAAGCCTCACATGGAACATATTGTCACTACGAAGTCCGACAGACAGCCTGTGGCGGTCGGGATAGAGCAACGACAGCCGGCGGTGGCAGTTCTCAATCCCCATCCGTCCGGAGTTTTTCACCTCGCGTTCAAACACAGAGTTCTCCACCTCGAAACAAAGCGTATCATGCTGTTGAGTCAACCGGATGCGGACAAAACACGGCTCGTTGGAAGAGATTCCGTATTTGAAAGCGTTCTCCACAAATGTAATCAGCATCATGGGAGGCACAAGCATGGTTTCATCCGCCACTTCATGAAGAAAACTGACATCGGCAAATTCGTTCAGCCGCAGCTTCTGAAGGTCTATATACTGGCTGATGTAGTCCACCTCTTCCGCCAGCGAGATAAACTCACGGTTGGCATTGTTGTACATGTATTTCGTCAAGTTGATGAAGCGTTCAAGCGTCGCCTCAGTCTTGTCGGAATGCGTGATGAGCAGTCCGTAGAGCGTGTTGAGTGTATTGAAGAGGAAGTGCGGATTTATCTGCGCCTTATAAAGGGCAAGCTCCGCCTTGTTTCGTTCATATTCCACCTCCTCGCGCGCCATCCGCTGGCGGTAAGCCTCATTCAGCATTCCCACGGCAAAGCAGAAGATGACCACCACTATGTAGTGCAGCCACACTGCCTGCTGATTTTGGCGCACACCCCAGACCGGATAAGAATAGAGTTCGCGCTGTTGCTGATGGACATGATAAAGCGGCGAGGTTATTTCGTATGCAGAGAAAAAGAACGTAACGGTCAGCGATATAGCCACAGCCGCAATGGCATAGATACGTTGCCTTCCCTTACAAAAAAGCTTCGGTATCACGAAATACTTATAGACGAAATATGTGACATAAAGCCATGCTACGAACATACTAAAGAAAGCAGGATAAGTGCCCCACCACCTTTCCACGGGGAAAGCATATATCATCAGCGGCAGCAGGACGAGACAGAAAGTCATATCTATATAGAGAGCTACATTCTTCATCATATTTCTTGAATCTTCTTCAGATGCAAAGTTACGTCTTTTTTCCATGAGAACAGAAATTCCGCCAATCCGTTCACCACCTAAATCTATAGTGTTGTATATTCATCGCCTCAAACTTCGAAAGACTCCTTCTTTCCTCTCTTCGGCAGAAACCGCTCCTGCAAATACTGGAAGATGATGAACAACGATGGCACAATGAAGAGCAAGCCTGCTGTGCCAAGCAGCATACCTCCCACAGTACCCACACCAACGGATATATTACCATTAGCACCTACACCTTGAGCGAACATCAGAGGCAACATTCCGAAAATCATCGTCATGGAAGTCATCAGGATAGGACGCAGACGGGCTTTCGCAGCCGATACCGCTGCCGCAGTGATGCTCATACCTTGCCGGCGGCGGTCAGAAGCATATTCCGTCAGCAAGATGGCTGTTTTGGCAAGCAGTCCGATGAGCATAATGAATCCGGTCTGCATGTAGATGTTGTTCTCCAGTCCCCACAGCTTGGCGAAAAGGAAACATCCTGTCAGTCCGAATGGCACGGACAGAATGACGGCAAAAGGTATCATCAGGCTTTCGTAGAGAGCACAGAGGATGAGGTAGATGAAGACTATGCAGACAATGAATACCAATGTGGTGGTGTTGCCTGTCGAAGCCTCTTCGCGCGACATTCCGCCAAACTCGTAACCGTAGCCCTCCGGCAATACAGTCTTGGCAGTCTCTTCTATTGCTTTCAGTGCCTGTCCCGAACTGTATCCGTCCGCAGGCACACCAGAAACGCTGATAGCGGAAAAGAGGTTGAAATGCGACTGACTTTCTGAACCATAGACCCGTGTGAGCGTGATATATTGTGAGATAGGCGACATTTCTCCCTCGCTGTTACGCACAAACATATTGTTCAGAGCCTCTGTGTCCAATCTATATTCCGGTGCTGCTTGCACCATGACGCGGTAGAGTTTGGTGAAGCGGTTGAGATTGCTGGAGTAGTTGCCGCCCACATAGCCTGACAATGTGCTGAGTATGTCGGTAGGCGACACACCGTTGCGTTTACACAGGGTTGCATCCACTTCCACCATATACTGCGGATATTTGGTGGCGAATGTAGTATATGCGCGTGATATTTCAGGACGCTTGTTCATTGCGTCAATGAAGACATTGGTGTATTTCAACAGGTCGTCCATGCTGCCGCCTTTCTTGTCTTGCACGTAGAGGTCGAATCCGTTGCTCATTCCGTAGCCCGAAATCATCGGACTGGTGGAGATACGGATGGATGCCGCCTTGATACCGTCTGTGCGGCGGTAAATCTCGTTCATCACTGAATTTACGTCATCCCCCTTCTTTTTGCGCTCGCTCCAGTTTTTCAGGCGGATGGTGAATGAACCTGCCGATGCCGACTGATTATGTACGGCATCCTTACCTGTGATGCGCGAATATATCTTTATTTGCGGAATGTCTCGTATCGCCGCCTCTATTTCGTCCATTATGCGCCCGGTTTCTTCAAGGTTGCTACCCGGTGCAGTCTGTACATTCACATTGATGGTTCCCATATCCTCCTGCGGTACAAGTCCGGTTTTGGTGGTCTTCATCAGTACAGCAAGCGCAATGCCCGCTACGGCAATGCTGCCCACAGCCACCATTTTGTGATGGAAGAAGAACAACACACCTTTCATGTATTTATGTTGCATGTGGTGGAAAGAACGGTCGAAAGCGTAGTGGAAACGGTCTGAAAAGCTGAGCTTCTCGTTGTTCTCCAGATTGGCTCGCGGACGCATGATGAGTGCGCAGAGTGCCGGACTGAGCGTCATGGCATTGAGCAGTGAAATGGCTACTGCCACCGCCATTGTTAAACCGAACTGTGTGTAGAATGTACCGGTGGTACCTCCCATAAAGCTTACAGGAATAAATACCGCCATGAACACGATGGTCGTTGTCATCAGTGCCGAAGTCAGTCCGCCCATTGCATCCACTGTCGCATGGTATGCCGAAGTGTAGCCTTTGTCGAAGCGGGCTTGCACCGCTTCCACTACGACGATACTGTCATCCACCACTGTACCAATGACGAGTACCAGTGCAAAAAGCGTCAACAGATTCAGACTGAAACCCGCTACGCCGAGGAAAGCGAATGTGCCCACAAGCGACACGATGATGGCAAGCGAAGGGATGAACGTGGCGCGCAGGTCGTGCAAAAAAAGATAGACCACCAGCACCACCAGTATGATGGCAATGAACAGCGTCTCCACCACGTTGGCGATAGAAGCGTCGAGGAAATCCTTGGTACTCGTAATGTCGGTCAGCACCATGCCTTTGGGCAGCGAGGCGGAAATGTCAGCCGTCACCTTGTCAATCTCCTTGATAATCTCATTGGCATTTGAGCCGGAAGTCTGCGCCATCATGCAGTTGGCTCCCGGATGTCCGCTCGTTTCGCTGCGCATGGCATAGTTCTCAGCACCCATCTCAATGCGTGCCACGTCCTTCAGCCGCAACACCTCGCCGTCGGGGAGCGACTTGATGACCATATTTCCGTAGTCCTCCTCTTTTTCATAACGTCCTCTGTATTTCAGCACATACTGGAACGTGTTGCCCGATTCTGCTCCGAGGGTTCCCGTAGGCGACTCCACGTTCTGCTCTGCCAGCACCGCGGAAACGTCTGAGGGCATCAGCCCGTATTGCGCCATGCGCTGCGGGTCGAGCCAAATACGCATTGAATAGCTGGCTCCCCAGATGTTCACATCGCCCACACCGGCAATGCGCGAAAGACGAGGCTCTATGTTTATTTTCATGTAGTTTGTCAGGAAATTCGCATCATACGAACTGTCCGGCGAATAGAGAGAGATGGCTTTTAGCGAATTGCTCTGTCGCTTGCGCACGGTAATTCCCGATTTTGTGACTTCTGCCGGCAACAGTCCTTGTGCTGAGGCCACACGATTCTGCACATTAACCACCGACATGTCCGGATTCGTGCCTTGCTTGAAATAGACACTGATGGAGGCAGAGCCCGTATTGGTGGCGGTAGAAGTCATGTACATCATGTTCTCCACACCGTTCAGC
This sequence comes from Bacteroidaceae bacterium, assembly GCA_017621515.1. Taxonomy (GTDB): domain Bacteria; phylum Bacteroidota; class Bacteroidia; order Bacteroidales; family Bacteroidaceae; genus RGIG8745. The sequence continues at coordinate 10,403 of JAGASY010000124.1, read as the reverse complement.
TGTTCCTCCAGTGGAGTGATGACACTCTTCATCACAGTCTCGGCATTGGCTCCCGTATAGGTCGCACTGACGCGTACCGTAGGCGGCGCAATGTCGGGGAACTGTTCTATAGGCAGCTGATTCAAGCCGATAAGCCCTACAATGACGATGGCAACGGAAATCACACCCGACAATATCGGGCGGTCTATGAATGTCTTTATTGTCATGGTCTATTCCTTTCTGTTCTGAGAACTGACTGTAGTTCCTTCTTTTACCAGTCCTGCACCTTCGGCAATAATCACCTCGCCCGGTTGCAATCCCTGTTCCACCACATATTCCGTACCGTTGTTCAGGGGATAGAGCGTAACAGAGGCAGACTGTGCCTTACCATCTACCACTTTATATACGAATGTCTTGTCTTGCAATTCGTATGTGGCACTCTGAGGGATGACGATGGCCTGTGTCAGAGTGGTAGGCACGATGACTGTCGCACTGCCTCCATTGCGAAGCAGACTGTTCGGATTGGGGAAATCGGCACGGAGTGTGACGGTTCCCATGCCGGCAGTGACGATGCCACTCACGGCAGAGATACGTCCCTTCTCATTATACATCTTGCCACCAGCCATGCGAAGCTCCACATCAGACATTTCTTCAATGAATTCATCGAGCGAACCATATTGTTCCTGAAGTCCGGAAATCTGGCTTTCGCTCATAGAGAAATAGGCATACATGCGACTGTTGTCCGACACGGTGACGAGTGGCTCACTGATGTTGCTGCTTACCAATGCACCCACACGATAGGCTATCATGCCCGCCACACCATCTACCGGACTTTTTACCTCGGTATAGGAAAGATTGTTGCGGGCATTCTCCTCCTGTGCCCGTGTCTGCGCCAATGCAGCTTCAGCAGCAACCAGTTCGTTGCGGACAGTGTTTAGAGTATGATCCTGCACCACGTTCTTTTCGCGCAATATCTTCGTGCTTTCCATGTTGAGCCGAGCTGTAGCAAGTTTCGCTTCGGCATTCTTCACGTTAGCTGTTGCCTCGGCCAGTGCAGCCTTGTAAGGCACTTGGTCAATGACAAACAAAGTCTCTCCTTTCCTGACTTTCTGTCCCTCGTCAATGCAGATGCGCACAATGAGTCCGCTCACCTGCGGACGAACTTCCACCACCTGTTGCCCTTCCAGCCGGGCGGTGTATTCCTGTTTCAATGTGCACTGCCCCTCTTTTATGGTCAGAGTCTTGTAAGTCGCATCTTCCTGCGGGGTCGGCGACTTGCTGCATGTACAAAATGTCAATCCTGTCAGCAGGACTGCCAGCATTTTATTTTCCATCTTCTTTCAATTACTTTTTTCTTGTATTTGCGAAGGTAAGATAATAAGGTGAGTAATGTTTTACACAAAAGAAGATGTGGGGGTAAAAAGTCAGAATGTGGTGGTGAAATATCCACAGTCCCTTCTGCGCGGTGCTCCGGAGGGTATATATAAAGAAAAAGACCGCTAACTTTCAATGAGTTAGCGGTCTTTTGTGGTGCCACCAGGAATCGAACCGGGGACACACGTATTTTCAGTCCTATGCTCTACCAACTGAGCTATGGCACCAACGCTTTCCGTTTTGCGAGTGCAAAGATAGAGAGAAATAATGAATGGGCAAAATAAAAGAGAAGAAAAGTATATGAAGTGGCTGAATTTTATGGATTGTTTACAACTATTTGTTAAATTATGGTTAAATATGGACGCTCATGGACAAAAAGAGTGAATATAGAGGGGATGCGGATTCTAAATAGGGGAGGGGTTGAGAATTGATTTTGGTGAAATTCTTTTTGGGTATTCTATATGGCTATGGGCATACTTGACTGGTTATGTAACAGTACTTGATTTAACTTTTTGCTTCATGTGGGTGTATTGAACAAAGGAGGGTGTCAAAGACATTGTACAAAGAATGTGAAAAAAACATGCCCAAATGCCGCTTTTCATTTTGACAAAATGATATTTTCGCTCAAAATGAAAATTTAACACTTGGAGCGATTTTTTGCCGGAGACGAAAAGACAAAATTTTCAATTTGAATATAAATAATTGATAATCAAATAGATATAAAATTTCTCAAAACATTCAAAAAAACGTGTCAGATGCAAATTTTCGAGAATTTCATACACTTTGATAATATACTGATTATTAATACCTTACATCTTATTTCGCTGCTTACATACCCAAATACTGCTTCAAGTATGCTCATTTCTCAGTTTTTGTTTAGACGCTCTTTTCAAACATCAAATTATACACTTCTTAACATTTTACCTGAAAATAGCCGTTTTTTTCCCGAAAATCCAGCGTTATTTCAAAAACTCTATAGAGAAAATTTCTCCACGCTATAGAGTTTTTAAAATTGCAGTGCGCTGCGAAGAAGAAAACAGCGCGCTGAAAATTTGAAAACTTAATAGTGTTTTTTCAAAAACTCTTCGCCGGAAATAAATAAATGTGAAAGAATCACCTCAAAACGAAACACTATTTCACATTTTCCGAAGACCTCTGAAAACGTGCGTAGAATCCCCATTCTTCGACAAAAGTCCGTCGTGCCTCATTTTGACGCGTGCCAGAAGGCTTAGGATTTTAACATTTGACAAAATCAAGAAGAAAGTATTTCGATGTAAAATGACCAATATACGACTGATAATTATGAAATGTGCTATCATTTTGTCAAAATCAAGTATACCTCTTAAAAACGATGTCAAAAAAAATTTTTATGGGGCTTCAGTTTTGTAGCGAATAAGGTGTTCAGTACCTGTGCTTGTTCTGAAATCATTCCGACAGAATTTATAGGAAAATGGATTAGATTTGCGGCGACTGCATCATAATTGCTAATTCATAACGAACTATTGTTGTTATGTCCTTGTGATACTGCATTTGTAAGTTGATTCTATTGTTTCTTCAAATGTAGTATGTGACTTGGTGGCGGATTCGTAATAATTAGGTATCTTTGCATGTTGATGTTGTTAGACTTAGTGCCCATCAGATGTCAATTTTGTTTGACCGTGATGAGAAGACTGTTAGAAAACATGTCAATAATGTTTTTAAGAAATACCATTGATAAAAGGAGAGCGACACGCATTTTTTTTGCGAGTGCTATATATCATTATGTGCAGATTGATACCTATTTTTTTCCTGCTGTTGATAAGTCCTGTGGCTTTTGCGCAGGGGAAATGGAAATATGATTTTATCGTGCCGGACAATGGCAATTTTGTGCAGGCGATACATGCTGCCAATAACCGTGAAGACAAAAAGCGTCGTTTCCGCATATTTGTCCGTTCAAGCAATTACCGCATACGTGGCGAGGGCAATATGATTGGGGCGATGGAAAATGGCAGAAAAATAGAGTTCCCGAGTCCGATGACGATTCTCACAGCGTCCAATACCTCCATTATCGGTGAGGAATGGCAGAATACACAAGTTGAAAACTGTCCGCAGCATGAGGGTATCACTGTGACATCCACATTGTTTGCCAACCATGCAGACAGTACATACATTCAGGATTTGGAATTATGGTCGAACTATCGCAACGACCCCGATGCTTTTGCGAACAGTGCCGTTGCTTTCAACGAAAAGTTTTGCAAAGGTAATATTCTCAAGAATGTCAGTCTGCTGGGCACACAAAATACCTATTATACGAACAGTGGAGGGACTACTTATCTTGAAGACTGTCTTATTCAGGGCACGGTCGATTTTATCTGTGGAGGCGGAACCATTTATTTTAACCGATGTAACATCGGACTGGTTGCGCGTGGAAATGTCCAGTCACAGGAGATTATCTGTGCTCCTGCCACAGAGGAAGCACGGCAATTTGGCTATGTCTTCAATGATTGTACCATCAGCGGACCTCAGATGCAGGACGGAAAATATATGCTTGGCTGTCCGTGGAAAAACGAACCTCGTGCTGCTTTTGTGAATACGATAATGGAAATTGCCCCTCATGAGGCGGCATGGACGGATACGCATGGTGTCATGCCCGTTTTGCTGGCTGAATATGGCAGTATGGATAAGTTCTTCGGTTGCATAGATACTGACGGACGTAGGACAATGTTTAAGAACAAGGAGGGGTTGCCCGTACAGGTTCATTACAACCCGGTGCTGACAGGAGACGAGGCGGAAAGCTACGTGGTGCAGAATGTCTTTTCCGGGTGGAGTCCGGAGGCGGCCACAAGACAAATAGAGCCTCCTGTGCTTCGTATAAGCGGACGTGTCATCACATGGGATGATGTCCCGGAAGCCGGATGCTATGCAATATGCCGCGATCGTAAGGTGCTTACCTTTACCACAGAACCAAAGTTTGTCGTGCCTTCTGGTACGTATGAAGGGGCATGTTTTTCTGTCCGCTGTGCCAACTGGCATGGAGGGCTTGGCAAACGTTCTGAGGAAGTGGTTTATTCAAGGCTGAAATCCAATTGACGTTTGTAATTGGCAAGGGATGAATGCCCATCCTTTGCCAATTAATCTTATAACCATGACGTATTTCTGTATTTATAATCCAGACAAGTCAATCTTGTAGTAAGTTGGAGCCGTAATGTCTTTTTCTATGAACATCACCATATAAACTGGGGCATAGATGACTTTGCCCGTTACTTGTAAATTGTCGTTGTTGAATACCACAGCCTCGGACAGATTGTATTCATCGCAACTCATGACATTAGATAGAGCACGATGTGTTTCGTAGTCTTTGCCCGATTTTACCTCAATTGGCAAGATTTTCCCATTCAATTCAATGACGAAATCCAGCTCTCCTCGCTTCTTGTTGTTGTAATAGTAGGGAGTAATTCCATGTGCTGTCAGTTCTTGTGCTACGGCATTCTCATAGATTGAACCGAAGTTGATGTCTTTGTCTCCCTTAATAATCCGCATTTGGATACCTTCGGCATATTGGCTTGCCAATAGTCCGATGTCACTTTGAAATAGTTTGAACAGATTGCGTGAGCGGGCAAGCAGAAGCGGGACTTTAGGCTCTTCTATATTATAGACAGGTAATGCCACACCTGCGTTTGTTAGCCATAGAAAGCTATTTTCGACTCTGTCGAATTTTGTATGTTCATTCAGCCGTGTCAGAATGAAACGCTTGTTTTTGGCATTCAACTCTGGTGGAATGAGGTTGAATATCTCTTCTATATAAAGTTTGTTGTTTGGATCATATTTGGCGATGTCGCGTTTGTAGAGGCGGATAATATCTTGTTGCACAGTCATGACCTCCTGCAAATTGTTGCTCTCGATATATTTGCTTACAGCTGCCGGCATTCCGCCCACGATAAGATAGAGTCGGAATAGTTCCATTATCTTGTTATGTATAAATGTATCGACTGCGGTACGGTTTAGCCATGCTTCTCGTAGTGAATCGATAACAGTACCATTGATGCCTACACAAGAAATAAATTCTTCAAAATCGAGCGGGTACATTTCTTTTACCCCCATATATCCAACCGGCTCCGAGCGCAAATCCTTCAACTCTACACCTAAAAGTGAACCACTTAGAATATAACGGTATGAACCGTCTTCCACCAGAAACTTGATTGCGGTAACGATGTCGGGGCATTGTTGTACTTCGTCAAAGAAAATAAGTGTTTCGCCTTTGACGAGGGGTACAGAAGTGAGTGCCGAGAGGCGGAGCAGAATATCATTGCTGCTTTTCGCTCCCTTGAACAACTCTACGGCTTCGGGGGTTTCAATGAAATTAATCTCGACAAAGTTCTTGAAACTTTTGCCGAATCTACGAACTGAGTAGGTCTTCCCAATCTGTCGTGCACCAGTAATAAGCAGTGCATTACGAGTCGTTTCGTAATAATCCTTGATGTATTTGTCAATCTTCCTCTTCAGCATAATTCTCTCTAATTGCTTGATTTTCTGAAGCGATAAGTTTGTACTGCCGCTTTTCTATGGCAAATGTAGTGTGTTTTTGCCACTTTTCCATGGAAAAGAATCGAGATTTTGCCGCTTTTCCAAGGTTTTTATTTGAAAATATGCCACTTTTCCAAGGTAAATAATCGTGAATTTGCCGTTTTTCCAAGGAAAATATTGGAATTTTTGCCACTTTTCCAAGATTTGCAGGTTTCCCTACTTTTTAGTAGCTACATTTTCTGAACTACGGTACAGGGTGTGGCTGTTCGCTATAAATAGAACAACCTTCTTCTCATATATATATATGGAGAGAAAATCTGTGGGTATGGATTTTTCTTTATGTGTGATTTATATTGTACTACAAGTCTTTTATAAGTACTTTACGATCTATGGGCGCGTCGGTTCTTCTTTTGCTGTGCTTTTCTGTTTCTTTTCTTTTTCGTATTGTTCGATGTGTTTCAGGATGGACTTTTTAAGTCTTTTGATTTCGTCGCGCCGTTTCTTCTCTTCGTAGAGGAAGTGTTTTGCAGAGCTTAGTCCGAGGCGGGTGATGTAGCTTTCGATGTGTTCGCGTGTGCCGAGGTCTTCTTTCAGGGCTTGCTCGATGAACTTCTGTGCCTTGGGGCGGTCAAGTCGTTTTTCGTTTTTCTCGTACCATTTGTCGTAGAGCTTGCCGATGATGGCAGCGGGGAAGGTGAGGAGGAGGATGAGCAGGAGTTTAGGGATACTTCCGGCGAGGGCGAGGAGGATGGCAAGGACGAGGATGAGTATGATGAATTGCATGGCGGTTTTGTTTTTTTAGAGGAGGGTGCTGCAATTTTTTTTTGCTTATGGTTGGCGGGCGGACAGTGTGTTTTTGTCCGCCCGCCGTTTTTTAAAACTTCTGTTTTTTTTGCTGCTGATGTGCTCAATGATTCCTGTGGCTATTTTTCCACATATCCGGCGAGGGCGGCTATCTTCTTCGGAATGTCTGTATTGTCGATACGACCAGTGAACTCTTCGCTTCCGGCTCCGATGGCAAAGACCGGAACATAACCGTTGGAGTGTCCTCCGCTGACCCAGCCAATCATTGCTTTTCTGTTGATGATTTCCTTGGCCGTACGTGCTATGATATTTTCACTTTCATACAGTGTCTTGCTGTCCTTTGCCACTCCGGCACAGAATTTTTCGTATGCCTGTTGCAGATGTTCCGTCTCCTTGTCAGACAAATCCACCTGTGCCCAGAACCCGAAGTTGTCCTGAAGCTGTTTTTTAACAAATTCCCACGTGAATTTTGCCCCTTGTTTCTGGTGCTGCCCTGCAATGTACTGGCTGAAGGCTCCTACACTCATCTTCTGATATTTCAGCACATCGGTGTGAATCTCATATCTGCCTGTGCCCAGAACGATACCGCCAGTCTCGTGGTCTGCCGTGATGACAATCAGCGTCTCGTCGGGATGCTGTGCATAAAATTCGTATGCAACCTTCACGGCATTGTCCATATCGATGACCTCTCTGAACACTGTGCCCGCATCGTTGGCATGGCATGCCCAGTCAATTTTTCCTCCTTCAATCATAAGGAAAAAGCCTTCGGGATTCTTCTTGCTCAGAAAATTGATGCCGGCACGAGTGATGTCCTGTAGAGTCAGGTCACTCTTCTTCCGGTCGATGGCGTATGGAAGACAGGAACGGTCGGCCTTGCTTGCCACTTCGCTCTGTAGCAGAATCATCTTGTCGGCTTTGCCGGCTTTCTTGCGATAGTCTGCATATCCGCGTGCCAGCGTGTAGCCCGCCTCGTCGAATTGTACATAAAGACTCTTGTCGCCGCTGAGTTCTTTGTCTTCGGGCTTCACGAAGTCGGAACCTGCATAGAAGTCAAGTCCTGCTGTAATGAGGTCCTTGCCTATCTGGTGATACATGTTGCGGTCTTTCACATGGGCATAGAACGCTCCGGGTGTGGCATGATCTACTGATACACTGGTGGCTACTCCCGATGCGACACCACTTGCCTTGGCGCGTTCGGCAAGACTGTAGGTCGGTGCCGTAAGGTCAGTCGTAAGTCCCAAGGCACCATTCTTTGTCTTGTGTCCTGTGGCAAGTGCCGTACCTCCTGCCGCCGAATCCGTCACCCCGTTTGTGCCGGAAAAAGTTGTCACCAGACCGGCTGCGGGAAATGAGGCAAAACAGAGCGGACTTGTGCCGATGCGTCCTTCAAGGGCTGCCAGATAGGTTTCCGTACCGTTTACCTGATTGACACCCATACCGTCACCGATAAAATAGAATACATACTTGACCTTGCCTTCTGCCATAAGGGTCAATGCCACCAACAAAGCGGTGCAGACACACATTAATCGTTTTCTCATGATATTTTTCTGTTTTTTTATTATGTATAAAATTCTGATTGTCTATGTTTTTATGGGACTGTCGAAAACAGCCTGTATCATAGCAAATAAATATTGGAAACTGCCTCAGACAGAGAGTCAATCTTTTGAAAAGATGTATTTTACCTTGACACTGTAACGACGTATGATGCGCCGCATGTTTCCTATTCCCGCACCACCGTCAAATGACACGTTGCTCATTGCCGGCATGTCGTAGTAGTTGGACGCGTTTTCCACGATTTCAATCGGCATAATGATTTTTACATCCTCATTCTCCGCGATAAATTCTGCCTTTTTACGGGCAGCATCGAGTGCAGCCTTCAGCCCCTCACGGTTATACCGCTCCATATCGGTATTGTCAATCTTCGTTATGTTGAAGCTTGTTATGCCCTTGCGGTCCAACTTCTCGGATATGCGCTCAGCCTGCTCCAGACTCGTTACGCAGACCGACAATCTCTTTGCCATCAAGAATTTTTCCGACCTGTTGCGGTTGATGTAGTTGCCCATGTCTGCTACCACAATGAGCGAATCGGGCACTCTTGCCGACTTAAAAGCCGTGCGTACACCTTTCTCTATTTCCGACAACTTCACTATAACGCTGTCGCCTGACGATACCGGCTTAAAGTATTCCTCCATGCCAATCTCGATGGTTATATGGTTAGGGACAATGTTGATAGTGGCTGAGCCTGTGACCTCGATAGTTGGCGAGTTTCCCGACTGTGCCTTTGCCGGCATTACAACGGCTGCAAATATCATTAGCGATACAATCAGAAACAATGTTTTTTTCATTTTATCTCAATTTTAGCTTTGCGTAGGACTATATATTCGGAAGATTGATTGCTGTTGAGTCTGACTATTGAGTCATTTTCAACATCAATTGTAGCGATGTTAGGAAGAATTTTGCGCAATGCGTCTTCTGTCGCCATATTGTCACATGCCATTTCTGTCATCATGCCATCGCCCAGCTTGATGGAATCGCCAATGATTGTAACGGAACCACAGATTGAGTTGCAGTTAGTCATGATGCTATAAGTGGAGTCTGTAAACACAAAATATTGACGCGCATCAGGCACTTCTTCGCTCGGACGCACATAAGTTGAGTCGTTGAATACAATGTTTTCGATGTACCACTGACCGTTGATGTTTACATCTGTGACCTCTTGCAAAGCGTTTTTGTCGGTCATTTGATTGTTTGCGGACTTGTTGCCTGTACAGGATGCCATTATTGATGCAATGAATAATCCTGCCATAAATTTTATCTTCATTTGATTTCCTATGTTTTTATATGTATAGAAGTCGTTTTTTATACATGTCAAAGTCCTTTGAGAATTAGTAATTTAGAGAACTATTTGACCACTTTTCTTATGCAAACTACTGCTGTCAAGATTTTGACAAAGTTAGCCAAATCCGCCATATTATGCAAGAGCATCTCGGATTTTCAATGATTTTGTCTGCCGTAATCTCCAACATTTTATAATCTGTTTGGATTGGTGTATTTTTGCAATTGTAGTAACCAATATCTGAGGCTCCATAAAAAAAATTTTGAATACGTTTTTTGATGGGATGTTCTGTTTTGACAAAATGATAGGAATTCAATGGTTTTAATTCTTGATTTTCTGATTTTTTGCCAAAACTCTATCTTTTTGATTTTGCCAAATGTTAAAATTCCAAGTCCTCTGGCACGCGTCAAAATGAAACGCGTCGAACTTTTCTCGGAGAATGGGGTTTCTACGCACATTTTCCGAAGCCTCCGGGAATTGTGAAATAGTGTTTCGTTTCGAGGCGATTCTTTTACATTTACTTATTTTCGGCGAAGAGTTTTTGAAAAAACACTACTAAGTTTTCAAATTTTCAGCGCGCTGTTTTTTTCTTCGCAGCGCACTGCAATTTTATTTGCAGCGCAGTGGAATTTCTTTCACTGTGCGCTGAAAAAATAAAAACAGCGCGCTGAAAATAAAAAAACATCCTACTTCAAAATAAAAGACACTGGGGTTCAATCGAAATGTTAAGAAGTGTATAATTCGTGGCTTTGAAAGTGTGTCCGAACAGGAACTTAAAAGTGAATGGTTTTTGGTTTATGTTTTGGGCTAAAAACGATGTATTTAACCGTAATATATTAATAATCAGTAGATTATCAGAATATTCAAAATATTCAAAAATTTGCGTCCGACACAATTTTTTGAGTAT
>JAGASY010000123.1 GCA_017621515.1 Bacteroidaceae bacterium | reverse complement strand
TACTTTACATTCACTAAAAAATTATGAAAAACAAACGCTGTTCATAGAAACATATTAAGTGTGATGTTTTAGAGATTTTTTTGTTCAAAGTCCGGACCCTTGTCAGGATGATTATCTTTGTGCATTCTTCTTTGAGAAGCTTTTTTACGTGCGGAATTTTGTTCGGCCTGCCATTTCTCATACTGTTCTTTTGTCAGAATCTTTTTTATTTTCTTTTCTTTGGTTTCTGCGGCTTTCTTTTGTGAGTCGGCAGAATTGGTATCTCTGCTCATCATCGGACCACCTCCCATTCTGCCCGGGAAACCATCTTCTCCCATCATTGGCGGTTGTCCTCCACCTATTGGCGGACGTCCTCCCCGCATACCGGGACCTTCTCCCATTGGTGGGCGATAGTCATCCGAATTTTGCATAGCCTTGAAAAATGCTTTTTGCTCTTTCAGGTTCAGCTTATATATTTTCTTATATTGTTTATCTGTCAGTTGGAGCAACTTATTCATTTGCTCAGTCATCTGGGTTGCTACCTTCTCTGGATTCAGAACTTCGCGTGGAAGATGCTTTTCTTGTTGCTGCCTTTCTTGCAGCTCATTGGCTTCTTGTGCATTTATAAAACCTGCACAGCATGTTAAGCAGACTGCCAATCCTGTCAATTTCATGTTTTTTCTCATTTCTCTTACTGCTTTTATTAGTTTTAATATCTCAAAGCTAAGTAGATACTGGAGCAGATAAAAATAAAATCGACTAAGGGTGGAGATTTGTCTATCAAATGCCTGACTTTTCTTCGTCCGATGGGTTTATGCTATTATGCTTTGGGGTGGAGGAAGGTTCCCTACCTTGAAACTACAACAGTAACCTATCACCATTCTGAAAATACGATGAATAAAGGGTTTGATAATATAGGTGATAGGTTGAAAGAGGATTCTTGTTTTTATCTATGAGAGTGACTGTCCATTCATTTACCCATTGAAAAAGGAAAATATGAATATAAACAAATAGTTTGTGGATAGTCTCATTATGCTATAAGCTGCTAAATTTGTAGCCAATAATAGAGCATATATTATGAAAAGACTACTATTCATTTTTTCCTTTTTTTTCTTGTTCGTGTTAAACGGAAAAACACAGGAGGTAGAGATTCTGACATTAGAGGATTGCCTCCGCATTGGTATTGACAATAACTTGTCGCTAGAAGGAAAACGTAAAGAAATACAAAGAAGTAAGTATGGCGTATCTGAAAACCGTTCGAAGCTGTTGCCGCAAATAAATGCGATAGCCGGTTATAGTAACAATTTTGATCCTCCGGTGTCCGTCACAGACGGATCATCTTACGGTGTTCCTTATAATATAACGCAGACGCTGCAACATTCTGCTAATGCAGGACTGGAAATGCAGATGCCGCTTTTCAATCAGACTCTTTATACTTCTATGTCCATAGCTAAAGTGATGGAAGAAATCAGTCGTCTGTCTTATGGAAAAGCCAGGGAAGATGTTATTCTTCAAATCAGTAAGATGTATTATCTCGGACAGGTCACGGCCGAACAAATCATGCTGATAAAAGCAAATATCACCCGTCTGGAAGAGTTGAGAGATATTACACAGGCTTTTTTCGATAACGGAATGTCTATGGAAGTCGATCTGAAAAGAGTCAATATCAATTTGGAAAATCTGAAGGTGCAATATGACAATGCACAAGCAATGATGAAACAGCAATTGAATATGCTGAAATACATTATGGATTATCCGGCTGAAAAGGAAATTGCGCTGACACCGGTAAATACCGATAGCATTACTACAGTAGCCCTGACCGGCTTGTCGGAAAATATCTATGAACTTCAACTCTCACAATCGCAAGTGCAATTGGCGGAACGGCAAAAGAAGATCATTACTAATGGATATATCCCTTCTCTTAGTCTGACAGGTAGCTGGCGATATGCCGCATATACGGATAAAGGTTATCATTGGTTCCACTCCGGTCCGTCCAATCAATGGTTTCGTTCCTATGGAGTGGGGCTAACCTTGCGTATTCCGATTTTCGACGGACTGGATAAAACCTATAAAATAAAGAAGGCGATGATCGATATAGAGAACAAAAGACTGGCATGGGAAGATGCCCGGAAGAATTTGCAAACTCAATATCTGAATGCTGTGAACGACCTGATGAACAATCAGCGTAACTTTAAGAAACAGAAGGATAACTACTTGCTTGCCGAAGATGTGTACGCAGTCACTTCCGACCGTTACCGGGAAGGCATTGCTTCTATGACGGAAGTGCTGCAAGATGAAATGCAGATGAGCGAAGCTCAAAACAACTATATCAGCGCACATTATAACTATCGGGTGACTAACCTGATGCTGCTTAAACTAACCGGACAAATAGAATCATTAGTCAAATAATACGCAAATAACAATCATAAATATGGAAACAATGGAAAATAACCTTCCTTCCGCTACTCATCAGGAGAAAGCAAAAAAAATGAAGAAACTTCGTCGCTGGCAGATTGCTATCAGCCTTTTCGGAGTGGCTATTATTGTTTGGGGAGTGATT
>JAGASY010000122.1 GCA_017621515.1 Bacteroidaceae bacterium | reverse complement strand
TATGCAAAACAATCCTGCGGACTTTTCACCAGAATGGCAAGTAAAATCGCCGCTATGACATTTATGCAATATGTGAATTTCATCAATCATCGTCCGATTGGGCAGATAAAATATTCACTAATCTAATTCAACCAACAGGTAAGAAATAATATAGGTGGTATGCTAACTGTCAGTGTGGAATATATCCTTCGTTCAACAAAAACCGGTCATACTCTCTATACAAAAGAGGGACAGATTAAAGTTGACACCAACGTAAATGGAGGCAACGGAGTTTTTGGAGCACTTGTAGGTATGGTTGCCACAGCTATAAATACAGCAGCTACCGACAAAGTTGTAGCTGGTAGAAAATGTACTTCATTTGTATTGGCAGATTTACCTGCAGGCAAATACTCTCCAATGTATGAAAAAGATGCAACTAATCCAGCCGGAAAGAAATTCGTAAAAGCAACCGTTAAATAAGGACTTAACAACCCATTACAATTTGAACTTTCTTTGCAATACGTTTAACACAAAAACAAAAGAAGCTTATGAAAAAGTTATTATTCTCGGCAGCAATCCTCCTGACTTCTGCCAGTGCTTTTGCACAACACGCAATCGGTTCTTTCAATATCCAACCAAAAGTTGGTGTCAACATTGCGTCCCTGACAGATGCAGATGGTGCCGACTCACGCATAGGTTTGGTCATAGGAGCTGAGGGCGAATACCAGATTTCCCAAAAGTTCAGTGTCACAGCAGGACTGCTTTATTCACAACAAGGAGCCAAAGACAGCGGCTATGATGATGGGTACAAAGTTGACGCTACTGTCAAGCTGGATTATATCAACATTCCTATTCTTGCAAATCTGTATGTTGCACCGGGATTGGCTATAAAGGCAGGTATCCAGCCGGGATTCAACATTAACAGCAAAATTAAAATGGAAGGCAATGGTGTATCATTAACCACAGACTTGGAAGAGACAAAGACTCTCGATTTCTCTATCCCAATCGGTTTGTCGTATGAATATGCAAACATACAACTGGATGCTCGCTACAATTGGGGACTGACCAAAGTGAACGACATGTTAGATAAAAGCAAAAACAGCGTTTTCCAATTTACCGTCGGATACAAATTCAATCTGTAAGAATCAACAAGAAAAGTAAAAAGGCATTCTGATTCAAACAAACAGATAAATAGCCCAACGACCAACTGGTTGTCTAAAATACAGAAAACGAATTAAGAAGAGGCTGTGTCAAAATAGGCGCAGCCTCTTCTTATACTCATCATTTCACACATATTTTACACACTCTCCCAGCCCACCCAAGGACTTTCCCGTATATTCTACATATCTTCTATTTTTCAGCTGTCAATCCTACGAACAAAAATCCGATGCTCCTTGTTATTCAAAGGCAAAGGAAGAAACGCTATGAATATAAAAGCAAAAGAACAATACTGGAGATATTCGCTCATATTTCTCGTTCTGGGATTGGGAACACTTCTGGTCATCAACCTCTTCTCTCTCATGGGCGGAGTGCTCGGAGCATTCGCCATATATACCATCCAAAGAAATCAGATGATTTTCCTGACGGAGAACAAGAAATTCCAGAAAGGGACCACAGCCATGATACTTGTGGTCGAAGCCATACTGTGCTTTCTTGTTCCACTGTCACTCATGATATGGTTCCTGATAACCAAACTGCAAAATCTGGACATGAACACAGAACAAGTCATCAACAGCATAAACAACGTGTCACAATGGATTCACAACCAGACTGGTTACGAACTCATGAGCAAAGAAAACATTTCCTATATCGCGTCACTCATTCCGGACATTGGACAATCGTTGATGGGAAGCATCAACAACTTCATCATCAATGCCATGATAATGGTTTTTGTGCTTTATTACATGCTGAAGGGCGGCAAAAACATGGAACAATATATCTATGAACTTCTTCCATTCAGCGAACACAACAAACGCAAGATACGGCATGAGATAAACCGAATAGTGAAGTCCAACTCACTGGGCATCCCACTGCTGGCAATCATTCAAGGCGGTGTCGCCATAGCCGGATATTATCTTTTCAATGCCCCTTATCCGTTACTTTTCGGTCTGCTCACCTGTTTCGCCACCATAATCCCCATTGTCGGCACAATGATTGTGTGGCTTCCGCTATCCATCTACATGGCTGTATCCAGCGATTGGGGGAATGCCATCTGGCTTGCCGCATACGGAGTGATTGTCATAAGCAGTAGCGACAATCTTATCCGCTTCATTCTACAGAAACAGATGGCAGATGCCCATCCGTTGATAACAGTCTTCGGAGTCATCATCGGACTGTCTCTATTCGGTTTCATGGGAATCGTGTTCGGACCTCTGCTACTGTCCATGTTTGTCCTGTGCGTAGATATATTTAAGGAGCAATATCTCAAGGATATGTAACCCCACAGCACACAAAATCAAGGCAGCAAAGTATGATTGCCGGATAAATTCTGTACTTTTGCAAGCACAAACAAGAAGTTACAGAAATACAAACCGACTGCAAAATCTTACAGAAACATGACAATTCTCATCACCATCGCCATATACTTTGGCATACTGCTGCTGATTTCAAACCTTACAGGAAAAAGCGGAAACGATGCTTTTTTCCGTGGAAACAGGCAATCACCTTGGCAACTTGTGGCATTCGGCATGATAGGCGCATCGCTCTCGGGAGTGACATTCATCAGCGTACCCGGAATGGTCAATGCCATAGACATGACCTATATGCAGATGTGCATGGGATTCTTTTTCGGATACATAGCCGTAGCTTTCGTGCTACTGCCGCTATATTACAAACACGGACTTACTTCCATATACAGCTATCTCGACACACGGTTCGGAACGGAGAGCCGCATTACAGGGGCTTCTTTCTTCATTCTGTCCAAACTGACAGGAGCCGCCGCGCGCCTTTATCTCGTCTGTCTCATACTTCAGCAGTTTGTGTTCGACACATTGGGCATTCCCTATTTTGCCACAGTCATAGCCACCCTGCTACTGATATGGCTCTATACCCGGCGAAGCGGCATTCGCACACTGGTATGGACAGACTCCCTGCAGACATTCTGCCTCATCCTTGCACTCATACTTATATTGTACAAAACCATCTCCATGCTCGGCATGAATGTCGGCGACACCTTCTCTGCAATATGGCATGACAGCCACAGTCGAATATTTGAATTTAGCGACTGGAGTTCCAAACAGCATTTTGTGAAACAATTCTTCAGCGGAATATTTATTGTCATTGTCATGACCGGGCTTGACCAAGACATGATGCAAAAAAACCTCACGTGCAAGAATCTCCGGGACGCGCAAAAGGACATGTGCAGCTACGGCATTCTTTTCATGCCCGTCAATTTTCTTTTTCTGTCGCTCGGCATACTGATGACCATGCTCTACGCAAAGACAGGCACACCGCTTCCTGCAAGCGGAGATTCCCTGCTGCCCAACTTCATCGTGAGCGGCAGAATGGGTCAAACGGTTCTGGTGCTGTTCACAATAGGAATAATAGCCTCAGCCTTTTCAAGTGCAGATTCCGCCATGACAGCCCTGACTACAAGTTTCTGCATCGACATTCTTGACGTGGAAAACAAAGACAAACGGTTTTATCTCCACAGAGAACGAATCCGCAAGACAGTTCACATCTGCATGATGGTCATATTCGTAGCGTTCATCCTTGCCTTCAAATCCATTGGAAGCACAAGTGTTATCGATGCCATATACGTAATCGCAAGCTACACTTACGGACCTCTGCTCGGACTTTTTGCCTTCGGCATGACCACCCGACGCTTGCCTCGCGGACGCTTCGTGCCACTCATCGCCATTTTGTCGCCCATTGTGTGCTATGCCATAGACTCATTCACCCTGAATGCCACAGGATATAAGTTCGGATATGAAATGCTCATGTTCAACGGGATGCTCACCTATGCAGGATTGTGGATGGTGTCGAAAAAACGCACACTCGCATAAGGAGGCATATCGTCTGTCGGTTGAGCCGGAAAGTACCTAAAAGATTGCAATAGACAAGAAAATGGAAACTTCCGGTTCATATATTGTCACAGTCAATATCAGTCCCCATAAAAAAATTTTTGACATCGTTTTTTTGAGGGGTTGTTCATTTTGACAAAAAGAGTGTCATTTCGGTTATTTTTATCACAAATTGCTTATATATTAAAGAAATACTATCTTTTTGATTTTGCCAAATGTTAAAATTCCAAGCCCTCTGGCACGCGTCAAAATGAAGCTCGCCGAACTTTTATTGAAGAGTGGGGATTCTACGCGCATCTTCAAAAGCTTCCGCGAATTGTGAAATAGTGTTTCATTTTTGAAGGGTTCTTTTACATTTATTTAGCTCCGGCGAAGAGTCTTTGAGAAAAAACTACTAAGTTTTCAAATTTTCAGCGCGCTGTCGTTATATTTTCAGCGCACTGCAATTTTCTTTACAGCGCACTGCAAATTCTCTCACTGTGCGCTGAAAATAAAAAAACAGCGCGCTGAAAATAAAAAAACACAGGGAAGCAGAGAAAAAGACAGCGGAGTTCAGTCAAAATGTTAAGAAGTGTATAAATTGCAGCGTTGAAAGAGTGTCTGAACAAAAACTAAAAAATGAGTGAATTTAATGTGGTATTTGAGAGTTAAAACAGCAGAATTTGTTGTAACACATTAATAGTCAATATATTATCAAAATACTCGATTTTTTCCAGAAAATTGCATCCTGTGCGTTTTTTTGAGCATTTTGAAGTTTTTATATTCAGTTGATTTTCAATAATTTATCTTCAAACCAAAAATTTTATCTCTTCGTCCTCAACAAAAAATCGCTCCAAATGTTAAATTTACATTTTGACCGAAAATATCATTTTGTCAAATTGAAAAGCTCGGTTTTTGTTATGTTTTTAGCCACTTTTAGCGGAGGAGTCTGTGAGTACATCCACTTAAACCATACGGAGGAATCTACAAAATGAACCTGCTCAAAAACAATAAAAACCTGTCAAATACTCAATGGAGATATTCGCAGGTTTTTATTTCTAACATTTCTATGGTTTACGTAATTCTAAAGAAGCGAGTGCGTACCATCACGGCACATTCTCTATTTATTTTATGAGTAAAGATTTTCATTCATCGACAAGGTTTTTACAACCTTATTTTCACGATGCAAAAATACATCCTTTTTTTTCGATGTGCAATACTCATAAATCATGAAAAATGCTGTGATTCCGCGCAACAAATAGGTATGCGGATACTCATTTCTCATTAGACACTACTTAATGTAACATTGACAGAGGAGGCACAGACATCCTTTGTAGGTATTGTTCTTTACGGGTCATCCCGCATAGCTGTGCATACCTCCAAGCCAATAGTTGACCCCGAAATACGTCATGATTACACACAGAAATGCCACGACCATATATATATGGAAAGTCTTTGGGTTACGGAATGCAGGAAAAGCAGAACGATGGAACGCAAATCCATAGACAAGCATTGTGACAAGTGCCCATACCTCTTTGGCATCCCAGCTCCAATAGCTTCCCCATGACACATTCGCCCATACCGCTCCAAGAAATATCCCTGCTGCCAGCATGAAAGTGGCAGGATATAGCATCAGACGACTGAGCACAGTCAGTGTTTCTATCCGTTCATGCCTATTCCTCTCTGCTTCGGGGTCTTTTGGTTTGTTGCGACACATCATCAGACACAGTGCTGTGACTCCATTAAGCATTATAAAAGCAAACAATGAATAGGAAATCATAATCATTGAGACATGGCTGCTCAGCCACGGCGAAACAAGCACTGGCATGAGGGGAGTTATCTGCGGATTGATTTCCCCAAGGTAACTGACAAGAAGTATAAATCCGGAAAGAATGAACCCGAAAGGCAGAGTGAACCGAAACATCCTGTGCAATGCGCATGATATGAGCAAAGCACACAATGCCACAAACTGCATGGTCTCGAATCCGTTGGTCAGAGGGAGAGTGCCCGATATGTACCACCGCAGACAATATCCTACAAGATGAAAGAGTGTGACGGCATAAAGGCTGTAACTTCCTGCCGCATATATCCAGCGTGTGTATGCCCCAGCCTTTCGGCTGTTGAGCATGGTGTATAGCATGGTGAAGAAAAGCAACAGTCCGGCTGTCAGATTGAACATGAACAGGATCTTGCTGAAAGGTATGCTGTTATAAATCAATTCAGCCTTGATTTTATTGTCCGACAAAGGCTTCACGCTGTTGTCCTCAGGAAGAGGCTTAATCAATGTGCCGTTGGTGAGCATGAGCAGTATGCCTACTTTCTCGTCCGTCTCCCTAATTGCCTTCTCTAATTTGCTGTGGCTTCCACGGCATGTCTCATAGAGCTTACTCAGTCGATAATTACCTTTCTCATCAAAAAAGTCTGCAAAGCTTGCGAACTCATCTTCCAGCCCCAATGTCATGCGCAATTGTTCGCTCTTGATTTTTATCATCTTGACATGCTGCCACTCTTCAGGATAGAGCATCCAGCTAATCATCACCTGCTCGGCGGAAAGCCCACGGAAGGAGTTGCTTCCCGTGAGTTTCCGGGTGAAGTCTCGTGCAAGCGTATTCAGCGGTGCCACTCTGTCGTTGTAGATAATCTGTCTGCTCTTGAACTTTTCCGCCTGTGCCGCTTTAATGACAGCCAAAGGGCGGTCTGTTCCGGCGGCTTCACTTTCTGCATTCTCAGCAAGGCACGGTTGCAGACATACAAGAAGACCTACGAGAAATGCACTCCCGCGTTTGAGTGCCGGATGCCTCAACAGTCTGCGGAAATTTTCTTTTCTTGATATGAGTGTCATGAACATAGAGAAAGCAAGCAACACATAGCCAGTGTAAGTGATGCCCGTTCCCCAAGGGTCGTAGTTGACAGTCAGCCAGCTTCCATGATAATCTTCGTCGTATGACGATTGGTAGAATCTGTACCCGTTGAGTGTGGATATATTGTTCATGGAAATCTCCGTACTCTTTATCCTCTCTCCTTTTGTGTCGGTAAATGTAATGTAGCTCACAAAGTCTGACGGAGCATCCGTTCCCGGATAGTATTCTAGTCTGAAACTGTCGAGACAAAGTATGAACGGTAATGCCTCGATGCCTTTTTCCGGAATGTTGAATATACGTTCCGGCTGGTTCTGCCGCAGATGAATCATGCCCTTACTGCTTGTCAGTGCAGTGGTCAATGCACCGCAGAGTATGACAAGCAGTGATAAATGCAGCAACATCAGTTCAATCCGTTTCCACAACTTGCATTTCAATATCACCCACACGGCGGATGCGCTTGCAGCTATCCATAAAACGCGAAACCAAGTTGCAGAATAACAATGTTGTATGACGAACTGTGTAGTGTAGAAATCTTCAACAATTGTTGCGGCTCCTATTATGACGGTTATTATGATTAAGAACAGGAAAGGAAGTTTATTGAGACTTGTCATCAGGCGGATTAAAAGATAAAAATAAGACGGTCTTGTAAACACGAAGAGCACATAGGACTAAAGGGCAGCCGATAAACAGCATGTTCTCCGTGTCCTGTGTGCTCTTTGATATATAGATTCAGCTTAGAAATCTCTGAACTGAGGATTGTTTCGTTCAGCCACTGCTATACATTCCATCTCAATCAACCAAGTAGGACGGCATACAGGAGCAAGTGTTATCACGTATGGAGTGTCAGGGAAACGCTCTTCAAACATTTCTTTTACAGTCTGGTAATCTGCCACATCGCGAAGATATACAATTATCTGCATCACATCATCGAAGGTCGTATCAGCTTCTTCAAGAAGTTTTTCCACATTCTCCCACATACGTTTTGTCTGTTTCACAATGTCACCGATGTGCATGACTTCTCCTCTGTTGTTGATGCTGGCTGTTCCGGAAATAAAAACATGGGCACGATCACCGTATTCCATAAGTGTTCCGCGCTCAAATGTCACACCATATTCGTATGTCGGATTAAGATGTGTCGGAGCATAAAGGTAGCGTTCCTGAGCCTCTTCAAAGCCGGTCACAGCGTAGGTTCCCATCTGTACCAGTGCACGAGTATCGGCAGGAAGTCCCCCAATGCCTGTACTGGCGATGTAATGGGAATGTTCCGTCAACCCCTGTTCTTCAAAATTCATTTTCCGTGCCTTCACCATTCCGGCATATTGGGTATCGACATCACGCACAAAGAACCATGTGCGTATGCAGTTGTCCGCAATGTTGGCATTGAAATTCTGAAGAACTTCTTCGTAGCTGATAAGAAGACTTTCCGTCTGCCATGCGGAATCACCCTTGTGTTCGTGCATTCCCATCTTCCACAGATGCCGGTAGCCGTTATGTTCGCTGACAATCATGCCGTTCTCGTTAGCCACCTTACTTCCTTTCTGGATGTAAATCCACACGGCAATCTTGCTTCCATCGAGAGGCGGCTGCTGTATGATTGAAATGGCACAGTCCGGCTCTTTCTTCATCAGAGGCTGCTGATTGGTCGAATCGCTTAGGAAGTAGCGTTTGAGTATGGTCGCAGAATCAGTCATCTCTTCCAGTTGGCTAATTCTCTCTTCTGCAAGATAGATGCGTTTCAACTGCCCTTCAAACAGCTCTTTTCGTGGTTCGACATGGAGCATAATATGATATTCTCCTATTTTTCCAGAGGGAGTATATTCTGACAACTCAGCTGTCACTCCGAGATCTTCCCAGTATATTTTCTTAGTTTTCATATATGATTTTCTGTTTCTTCTGTAAAATAAATGATTTATGAAGTGTATAAGGAATGCAGGTTCGCCTTTTCCATATACCTGACTTCCGGAACTTATCAATTGCCGGCGCCGTTATCAATCCATTCGTCAATCAGTTTAAGCTTTTGGGCAGAAGCGACCATGTTTTCATGGTTGAATCTTAGTCCAGTCTCGTAGCCGCTGTTGATGACTTTGTGCAGCACACTGCTTTTTGAATCTCCCGGAATGACAAGCGTTCCTCCTTCGACTCTCATCGAAGGTTGTCCGACAAGTGCAGCATAGCTTCTGTCCGCCGTAAGATAGAGTCCTGCTGCCGGAGTATTTGAACCTCCATGACACTGCACACAGGTTGTCGTGAAAATTTCGTCCTGCAAGCAACGGTACATTCCTGCATCGACCTCTCCTGCATCAAAGAATATGGAATCTTTTCCTTCAGAAATATCCATCTTCTTGAATGTATAGATTCTTTCACGCAAAACATTGGTTACACACAGTTCTATAGTCTTGATGTCGTTGCTTGTGACGGACAGTGTAAGCTCTACATCACCGTTGTCCGAAACCGGTATATTCTTTTGTACAATGGAATAATCACTGTCGCCAAATCCGGCAAGTACCACACTGTAGTTGCCGCTCCAACCTTTGACACCGCTTATTTTACCGGTCAACTTGATGATGCATCCGTTATTATTGTCCGCATACACTCTTTCCTGAATGTCTCCATCATCACAGGCAAACAAAGCCATCAGTGCAAAACCGAATGCAAATATAAGACTATTTTTTTTCATATCAGAATGTATATTGTAGCAGTATTGTAGCAGAATGTGTTGAAATGCCGAGATCATCATTGTCACGGTCAAGTTGTGTATCATGTCCCGTGCGTCCGATATACTGATACATGGCTTGCAGCTTGAGATTACATCCTTTGAAGAAATAGTTTATTCCTACGGCCGGCATGTTCAGGAAACCGTTGGTGTCAAGACCGTTGCGGTTGAAGAAATCATAGCGCGCTGCAACTTGCAGGTGTGAAGCCACGAAATAACCTCCCTGCACATATCCTCCAAGATAGTTGTAGCTTTCATCTATCTTCTGACGGTCCGTAAAACCTACGTTCATATAATAAAGTTCCCCGCCAAGATAAAGTTTGTTTTTGAGCATGGCAAATTCAAGACCGGCGCGGAAATCATTGGTACTTTCGTTTTCACTTTCTACATTGAGACTTGTAGAGACTCCCAGCATCATCTTGTCTTCGTGCAGACGATTAGGATTACCTTGTGTAGAAGGCATCACTCCTTTCGGCATCCATGTGAATCTTCCGGCATAGAGCATCGAAGGTATATGCCAGTCGTCGCTGAATGTCTTTGTGGCTGTATTGACAGAAGAGCCGGTACCATTGAATATACCTACTTCATATCCGTATTTGCCCCCGACAAGACCATGCACCTCCACACCGAGGTCGAATCCGGTTCCGATATTCGGGGTGACAGCGTTGAGGGAGTGAGGAAGTATCACTGCAGCTGTGAGCGAAGTAGGCAGTTGAGGCATCAGTGTCTCCCCAAAAGTGGTGAGATATGCGTGGCTGAACGGTGTCTTGAATTTACCTGCACGGACAGCAAACTCATCTTTCAGTTTAACATCAAACCACGCTTGCTGTAGCAGACCGCTTCCACTTGAAGCGGCATTGAGAGAAAGATTGAAAGTCACCTTGTCAAATGCCTTTCCCGTGAATCCGAGTACAGCGTATGGTATCGAAAATCCGGAGTTTGCCACATAGTCCTGATTGTAAGCCTTGTCGAGACCTTCGTCATCATAATAATTAAAATTGGCAGAAGTCTGTACGAGCAGATATGGTTTGAACTCAAAATCACCTTTCTTTGATTTCACCGTAAGTCCGTTGTCTCCATCAAGTGATACAATACCGTTCTCACTTATCTCTTCATGCTGCGCCATTGCTGCAAGCGAAAGGGATGCAAGCATGGTCATTGCCAATATCTTTTTCATGTTATATCTTTTTTTAATTGTTACTGTTGAATATATTTATATTATGTCTTATAATGATTCAAGGAATCGGAGAAGAGCCTCCCTGTCTTCTTTCGGCATTTTCTTAAACAAATTTTTCGAAGCCTCTCCTTCTCCTCCGTGCCATAAAATAGCCTCCGTGAAATTACGTGCACGTCCATCATGCAGGAAGTAAGTATGCCCATTAACTGTTTTCTGCAATCCGACTCCCCACAAAGGAGTTGTTCGCCATTCGTTGCCCCGGGCAAGTCCGCTTACATAATTGTCATTAAGTCCGACTCCCATAATTTCACTTCCCATGTCGTGAATCAGAAAATCCGAGTACGGATGAATGGTCTGACTGCCAAGCCATGTGAGCTGAGTACCATTGAGCAACGTACTACCGCGCGGACGTGTATGCAGCGTAACAGTGTGGCACAGATGGCATTTAGCCTGATAAAACATTTCTTCACCGCGCTTCACCACCGGGTCGTTCACGTTCCGCCGTGCCGGCACTCCCAAGCCCTGCATATAAAGATCCACATTTTCCATGTCTTCAGTGCTTACGTCGAGTTTGTCATAGAGCAGTCCCATCATACTTCCATCTGTCATCTGACTCTGACCTTCGCATATCTCCTCCGGATAACGGCTGTTCGTAGCACCCATATCCGAAGAGAATCCGAGTTCGACAGTAAGATCGGCATGTTGCGCCTTATTGCCCGACAGCCCCACACTC
Organism: Bacteroidaceae bacterium; assembly: GCA_017621515.1. Classification (GTDB taxonomy): domain Bacteria; phylum Bacteroidota; class Bacteroidia; order Bacteroidales; family Bacteroidaceae; genus RGIG8745. The sequence goes on along the minus strand of JAGASY010000122.1, from coordinate 1,113 downwards.
TTCACACCGCGTTCCATGATGTAGTTGCATCGTCCACTTATTCCATATTCAGGATAATTACTCTTGGCAGCCAGAGCCTCTATCTCTTTTGTGTCTATAGCCATTATCTGTCCCATGCCGACATGGCGCAACGGTATGCGGACTGTACAGAACAAGTCCTCAGGACGTATGCTGTCGGCATACCATTCGCTGATAGAATAGGTCGGATAACACAACTCGTACGGTTCTCCGTCAGGGAACTCAAACTGTTCATAGTGCCACTCGACACTCAGCTTGCCCTCCGGCTTGACTCCATATATGGCCTGATCATGGAGCACTCGTCCATAATTCTGGAAGAAAGCACCGTTGCGTCTGGTAATGTATATAAGCATGGAGGAGAACCCGTATGGCCCTGACCCACCGTCATTCCATAGTGCAGGTTTGGTACGTCCGGCATTTCTGTGACAGCTTCCGCATGAATATCCGGCATACACAGGACCAAGACCTCCGCCGAGTCCGTTACTACTGCTGCGTGCATCATCATACAACTTATCCCCCTTGTTAAAGCGTTTCTCGTATGTTCCGCTCAACCAATCTGCCGGAGAATCGTATGCAAAGGACGAATTGATAAAGATGGTAGATGTTCCGGCAGAAAGCGCATATCCTTCCGTAACTTCTACATCACGTACATCCATTCCGTCCTCTTCGCATGAGCAGAACAGAATGAGTCCACTTATCAACAGTGGAAATATTTTCCGTATAGCGTTCATATTCCTTTTTATTTCATGATGTTATTACTTCCGTTTTCAGGTTACAAATGTTCAATAAAAACACAACCCCTATTCAACATCAAATGTGTAGGTGAATATTTCATCAGAAATTCACCTACACTTTCGTTATTGTCAACAGTTTATGCTATCGCCTATCATTGTACCTTACGAGGTTCTCCTTCCTTGAAAAGAAGGAACTCCAGCGTATGGTAACCACGAAGGTTCTGGGCAGCCTCCACTTTGTCGTCTGAATCACCGTCAATCCAATTAAGGTCATCAAACTCTCCGGAATTAAGCAAATTCTTGATTGCTTCCTGATCGAGAGGCCATGAGTCCATGTTCGGGTCAAGTCCGAGCGCATCTA
>JAGASY010000121.1 GCA_017621515.1 Bacteroidaceae bacterium | reverse complement strand
GCGCTGAAAAAGTGCCGACAGTGCGCTGGAAATTCGCGCGCTTAGTAGATTGGAGAAAAGAACTCTTCGCTGAAAACAAATAAATGTAAAAGAACTGTCAAAAATGAAACACTATTTCACATTTCATAAAGTCTTTAGAAAATGCGCGTAGAATCCCCGTTCTCTGAGAAAAGTTCGGCGCGGTCAATTTTGACGCGTGCCAGAGGACTTGGGATTTTAACATTTGACAAAATCAAAAAGAAAGCATTTTATTGTATTTATTGTCATTTTATTTTACATTTATTCTTTTTTTGTGACAAAACAATTTTTCTTCTCTCCACTTTTTCCGCTGTTGGCACGTATTTTGTGGGGTGTCTAAGTTTATAGGTTTATGTGTGTACTCGACAGGCTCCTCTTGATAGCTTATGCGTATGTATTCACAGACTCCTCCGTCGCTGCGCGCCACCTCCCCTAACTTAGGGGAGGAGCCTATACACCACACCTTAAAAGACTATAAATGAACCTCATAGCACTAACATCAAGCAAGGTAACTTGGCTCCTCCCCTAAGTTAGGGGAGGTGGCGCGGTAGCGACGGAGGAGTCTGTGAATACACCCATGTAGCAACTCAATCTTAGGTCAAGCCTAAAAATAGACAGAGGTAATAATGGGAGTGTTACATGGTAGCTATGAGATATGCTATAATTTATTGATTGTATCAAATAAATAAAACCAACTTTTTTAATTTTTTTATGGGACATCAATTCCATATCAAAACATGCTCCTCAGTACCCGTGCTTATTCTAAAATAATTCCGACAAAATTTAACGAACTACTGAATTACAACAAATGAAAATTAATTTAACCACTAACAGGAGTCCTTACTTTTGCTGATTTAGTTGTATCTTTGCATCATAAAGAATTTTATATTTATATCAAACAAACTATTATGGCAGTAGATATATCAGGAATGATGAGCGAGAATGTCATGCTCATTGATGCAGAATATGTAGATAAGGTGGCTTTTGATTTATCTGTAAATTTTGAGCGGATGCTTGAACGCAGAATACCTAAAGCAGATTTGGCACATTGGCTCGACTGTGTTGCATTGGACGGAGGCATAGAACCCGGAAATAATGAAATTCAAGTCATATTTCTATATGACAAGAAAAGAAAGAAGCTGGAAAACTTCATACCGACAGACATGGAGAATGAGATTGGAGGAATGGCATTCAAGGATAATATCGGTGAGTTTGCCATGGAAGCCTACCCTGTTGCGGAAGACATGACCACCAAAGAAGATTTCTACATGGAGGCCTTGAAAATCATCATGTACAATGAGAAGACGAAATGTGTCATGTTATTGCCGGATGTGGAAAAATACGGCATGGCAGTAAAAGATTTTCTATGTAAAAATAGAAGCAAAAACAAAGGGAAGGAGGTGACACTGTTTGCAATGGAACCGCAAACGGGAACAGGCTTCGGACAGCAAATTCTGGGATATTCAATAATGAGTGCCTTGGGAATCAGTGGAAAAGAAATCGGATGATTTTTTAATGTACAGGAAAGATGATACAAGATTTATGTGTAATCATGTTGACAGCAGGCATCACCAGTCTGCTGTTTAAACTTTTCAAACAGCCGGTGGTGCTGGGATATATAGTAGCCGGCATCTTGGCAGGCCCTTATGTTTGCGGAGAAGCATGGATTACGGACGAAAGAAGTGTAGATACGTGGGGCGAGATAGGAGTATTGTTCTTGCTGTTCGCACTCGGACTGGAATTCAGTTTCAAGAAGCTCCTTCAGGTGGGAAGCACTGCACTCATTGCGGCGGCAACCATCGTAGTTGGCATGATGGGACTGGGATTCTTTGCCGGCAGACTGTTCGGATGGGATGAAATGAACTCATTGTTTCTTGGAGGCATGTTGTGCATGTCCTCTACGACAATTGTTTTCAAGGCCATCGACGACATGGGACTGCGAACACACAAATTCGCCAAAATATGTTTCGGAATACTGGTAGTCGAAGACTTATTTGCTGTCATACTGATGGTTCTATTGTCGTCGATAGCCGTGAAGCGGAGTTTCGAAGGAGGAGAAATGTTATTCCAGATTGGCAAACTGGCAGCCTATTTAGTATTCTGGTTTGTCGGAGGAATAGCTCTCATACCGACATTCTTCAAGCGATTCAGCAAACATCTGAACGATGAGACCCTGACAATCATGTCGATAGGTCTGTGTCTTGGCATGGTGCTTCTGGCTGTAGGAGCCGGATTCAGTTCCGCACTCGGCGCGTTTGTCATGGGTTCCGTACTGGCAGAGACAGTGGAAGCTGAACGGATAGAGCACCTGATACAGCCCATCAAAAACACATTCGGAGCTATCTTCTTTGTGTCAGTGGGTATGATGATCAATCCCGCACAGCTTATGGAGTATTGGATGCCCATACTGATTATCACCTTGATTGTAATCATCGGACAGATTACATTCGGTTCGTTGGGAACACTTCTTTCCGGACAGTCCATGAAGGTGTCACTGCAAACCGGTTTTTCATTGGTACAAATCGGAGAATTTGCATTCATCATAGCCACCTTGGGACAGACATTGGGAGTGACAGACAAGAGCCTCTACCCTATTGTTGTTGCCGTGTCGGTCATCACCACTTTTCTTACACCGTACATCATGCGACTGTCGGAACCGGCAAACCGGTTTGTGGAAGCGCACATGAGCAACGGCATGAAGCTATATCTTGAAAACTATGCAAAAAGCAAAAACACGGTAACAATGCAAAGTGTATGGAAAGGGTTGCTGCGCAAGGTGCTTGTCTCCATATCCATATACGGAATAGTGACGGCTTTCATCGACTTGCTGTATTTCAAATATGTGTTTCCATTCATGACAGAGATGCTCAACAAAATAATGCCGCCTTTCATTGTACAGGTAATATGTCTGGTCGTATTGCTTTCAATCACAGCACCGTTTATCTATATGATGGCAACTCGCCACAGACAGACTCCTGAAGCAAAGAAACTATGGCTGTCGGGAAACTTCCAGAAAGCATCATTGGCAGGACTCATACTGCTGCGCCTGTTTGTTTGTGTCGCATTCGTATCGTATGCCATCATCAACATATTCACCGTAACTTCAGGATTGCTTGTCGCCATTTCTATTATACTCGTCACAGGAATCATGTTTTCGCACAACATAAAAAAACGCTCACATCTGCTTGAACTGAAATTTAACGAGAATCTTACTGCAAGGGAGAAATCGGCTGATGAGAAACGCACGATACGCAAGGAATTTGAAAATTCACTTCTCAGCTATGATGTACATATATCCGACTTCCACTTATCTCCTGACTCTGTATTCTGCGGCAAAGCTTTAAGGCAGCTTAATATCAGAAACATATCAGGAGTGAGCATTGTGCGCATTGTGAGAGGCGGCATCAACATCAATATCCCCGGAGGAAATGAGCGTATATATCCGGGCGACCAGATTGTAGTGGCAGGCTCGGACAGCCAAATCGACAGATTCCAGAAAATGCTGGCAAACAGCCTTATGAAGTCTGATGCGGAAACCACAAACATGCGCATCACTCTTGAGCACTTTACAATTGGTCCGGGAAACCCGCTTATCGGCACCACCATCATAGAATCTTCCATACGAGAAAAGGGAAACTGCATCATTATGGGTATAGAACACGGCGGGGAATATATCATGAATCCGGAACCTACAATCGTATTTGAAGAAGGAGACACATTGATTGTGGCCGGAGAAACGGACAGCATAATGCACTTCTTTGAAAGACTGGAATGAAAAGGCAGACAGTCTGAAGCATATAGAAAATCATGGGGTTGTCAGAGTTCAGAAATCAGCATCACAAGAAGACTCTGACAACCCCATGATTGTATTCTGAATGGTGTAAAAGATGATTTTTTTATACTGGAAGTTTGAAAAAAGAATGGCATATTTGTACATATCACATTCTTTTCCGTAATTTGTATAAAATTGTAGATTAAATGAGTTGAAAGATGAACTATTTCAAGATTGCAGTTTGCACAATAGCTGTTGCAGGCATCATATCCTGCAAAGAGTCTTCGCCGGTAAAGACCGAGTCTCCGACAATAACAGAAGATACCGATTCTGTGACAGGAATAACTACCATGAGAGGATATGAAGCCACAGACACAATAAGAATAAACGGTGTGTTGTACAGATACACATTCAAATTTGCACCTGATGATTCACTGCCTGTCATAGTCAATTCTGTGGGACAGACATACCATGACAACAGGGTTAAATTGACTATAAAGAAAGACAGTACAACGATATACACCCATAGTTTCACAAAAAAATCGTTTGAAGGTATTGTCCCGAAAAAATTCATGGCAACATCAGCTCTTGTAGGATTCAATTATAATATTACAAAAGCGGACAATCACAGCAAATTCTTCTTTATCGCAACAGTGGGCGACCCGGACGAAACTGCTGAATTGTCATTCCCGATGGAGGTGATAATAACGACTGACGGACAAATGAATATTATCAAGGCTGAAAACATCGAAACAGAGCCTATTATTCCGGGAATGACAGTTGACCCGGAAGAAGACGGTGCATAAAGGGAAAAAATAATTATGGAAAAGGATACAATCTGCGCCATAGCCACAGCAAGCGGTGGAGCTATAGGGATAATAAGGGTTTCCGGTTGTGATTCAATAAAAATAACAGACAAGATATTTGTCTCTAAAAGAGGAAAAAGCTTACAGGACTCCCCTACTTATTCGCTACATTACGGATATATCGTAGATGACAAGGGAGAAACCATTGACGAAGTAATGATTGCCACGTATCATGCCCCGAAATCCTATACCGGGGAAGACTCGACGGAAATCATGTGTCATGGTTCCGGATACATACTCCAAAAAGTAACCGAACTGTTGATAGAGAACGGCTGTCGCATTGCCGCTCCGGGAGAATACACTCAACGTGCATTCCTGAATGGGAAAATGGATTTAAGTCAAGCCGAAGCGGTGGCGGATCTTATAGCTGCATCTAATTACGCATCTCACAAGCTTGCCATGAACCAGATGCGCGGACAGTTCAGCAAAGAACTGCATCATCTGCGCAACCAACTGCTTGAGATGACTTCGTTGTTAGAGCTTGAACTGGATTTCAGCGAAGAAGATGTGGAGTTTGCAGATCGCAAAAAGTTGCTCGACCTATCTGTTAAGATAGAGAAGGTCATATCGAAACTGACACATTCATTTCGGTTAGGTAATGCCATCAAGAATGGAATTCCTGTTGCAATCATAGGAGAAACGAATGTAGGTAAGAGCACTCTTCTCAATCAATTGCTGCATGAAGAGCGTGCGATAGTGAGCGATATCCACGGTACAACAAGAGATTCCATAGAGGATTGCATCAATATAAACGGTGTGACATTCCGTTTTATAGACACTGCAGGCATACGTACAACCGATGACGTGATTGAAAACATAGGAATAGAGCGTACATTCTGTAAAATCAAGGAAGCAGAGATAGTTCTCTGGCTCATAGATGCCACAGAGTTGTTGGAAGATGCTTCAGAACAGAAACCTTCAACAGGGCATATCCATAATCCGTCAAATATAGATGAGATAAAGACTCGTATTCTTCCTTTTTGTGAAGATAAGTCTCTGATATGCGTCATTAACAAGTGTGATCTTATAGATGAAGATCAAATGTACACCATATATAATAGGATATACCAAAATTCTGGGATAAATGAGAACGAAACAATCCGTATCAGTGCAAAAACCGGAATGAACATCACCTCTCTTGAGAATATGCTTATTGATGCCTCTCATATATCAGATATTAATGACAACGATATCATCGTCACCAATATCCGTCATGCAGATTCATTGAATAACGCTCTTGCATCTATCAAACAAGTAGAAACTTCTCTCCAACAAGGTTTGTCAGGTGATTTGATAAGTGAGGATCTCCGCACCACAATTCATCATCTATCAGAAATAGTCGGTGAAGTATCTTCCGATGATGTACTAAAATCTATTTTTTCAAGGTTTTGCATCGGGAAATGATGTAAGTATTAAAACCGATTAGAATATATCACCAAATATCAGAAAGGCGCTCAAAATGAGTGCCTTTCTTTTTGTCTGTCAGTCGGCGTTTTAATCGTTAGTGGTCGTTTTCAAGCTATTTTTTCCTCGATTTTGTACCTCATTTGGCTCTCTCTGTCATCGGTTGAAAACCACTCCAGCGAGATGATAGATGATGTATACACCCATATACATCGGTATACGTGGATATACAAATTTGGCGAAATGAGTGGCGAAATAAACAAGGAAAAATGGCAACTTCAGTCATCAGAATCAAAAAGATCTGCGCATGGTGCGGGAAGGAGTTTGAGGCTCAAAAACTCTCGACTCAATTCTGCTCACACCGTTGCTCATCCCATGCCTATAAGGATAAAAAGAGGCAGGAGAAAAAACAGCGTGCCGAAACATCTTCACAAAGAAGCCAACAAAAAAAGACGGTTGAAGATATAAAGGACAAAGAGTATCTGACCGTTTCGGAGGCAGCCAAATTATTAGGCTTTACACGGGATGGTGTTTATAAGCTGATATATCGGGGCCTCTTAAAAGCACATCGGATAACGAGTCACTGGACAGTAATCTATCGAAAAGATATAGATGAGATGATTATGGCTCGACCGATTGATCCTTCCGGCATTTCTAAGAAAGATAGAGAACCAATCACCGAGTTTTACACGACCAAGGAAATATTGGAGAAGTTCTCCATCAGCAACTCATGGCTTTTCAAAGTCTCCAAGCAACAGAACATACCCAAAGTCACCCAGCATGGTAAAACCTATTGGAGTAAGAAGCACTGCGACATGATATTCGGCAAAAAGGATACATCTGTTGACGAAATCACCGAATGGTATTCTGTCCCAGAGATTCAGGAAAAATACGGCATGACCTTATCTGCCATCTATTGCCTGGTTTCAAAAGTCGGGATACCTAAGAAGAAAGAAGGCAAGGTGGTCCGGTATTCCAAAAAACACTTCGACGCGGCCAAAGGCACGGCAGAGCCCGTGGAATCCGAATGGTACAGCATTGCCGAGGCGACCGAGAAGTTCAACATGTCACGCGACCAACTTCACTATTATATCAAGACCTACAAAGTCAAGAAGAAAATGGTCGGCAAATATTGCTATCTCGCAAAGGACGAAGTAGATGCACTGTTTGAAAACATCTTCACTCCACCTTCAATCTAATCCGGTTGCAAGTTTTTCCAAAGTTGTATCTCAATAACTTACCAACCGGGGAATAACTCCACATATTTGCAGAAAAAAGAAAAACTATGGCTACATGTGCTAAGGTATATCTGCGGCAGAAACCTATAACAAAAGGCCGCATGTCACTGTATCTGGATTACTGGCCCGCAGTCCGTAATCCCCATACAGGGCGTCTGTCTCGCCGGGAGTTTCTCGGCTTCTATATCTACGCCGAACCGAAGAATGACATAGAAAGAGATTATAATGAAGCAATGCTCACCCAAGGCGAACTCATCCGTTGCCGTCGTCAGGAGCAGGTAATCAACAAGCAGTTCGGATTCATGGACCGACATCAGGAGAAGGCAGACTTCCTTGACTACTTCAAAAAGATGTGCAAAGGAAAACCCCAGAAATGGGAAATTGTCTATCGTCACTTCGAGATCTTCGTAAAAGGGAAATGTCTCTTTGAAGAGGTGACGGTGGAACTATGCACAAAGTTCCGTGAATACCTCCTGACAGCCAATAACCTGCGCCTGACGCATAGAAAACTTTCACAGAACTCTATCGCCGGTTACTTCTCGACTTTCAGAGGGCTACTGAAAGTCGCTTACAGG
>JAGASY010000120.1 GCA_017621515.1 Bacteroidaceae bacterium | reverse complement strand
TGTGGATGTATAGCACTGACATCTAACATGGTAACTTGGCTCCTTTCCTAAGTTAGGGGAGGTGGCACGGTAGCGACGGAGGAGTCTGTTGAAGACATCCACATAACTATAACGAATCATTTAAAAACAGTTTCTGATTTTTTCTTTATTCTAAATTCTGCCTAACTCTTCTATCAAATGATATGTGGAAAACATGTCACGTATGGAACTCCGGTTGCCACCATTCCTTTCGTTAGCATCCAAGAAAGCTTTGATTTCGTTGAAATAGCCTTGGCTGTATATTTGGTTGTTCACCAATGAAGGGATAAAATTATTGCGCTTATAAAGAATCGTGTCTGTGCTGTTCTGCGGAATTATCTTCTCAATGGGGATACCCAAAACACTGCCTGTTTTGGATGCGTATTCCAACTTTTCCATCTGGCTCAACGTATATGTACCTTTTTTGCTGTTGATAGACAGTGTTTCCTGTGCATCTGACCACGAATAGGCTGTAGATAGTTCCAACACACCTGTTATATTATCATGCTGTAAGATAAGGAGATAAGTTATTCCGCTACTTCCGGACTTGATACACCTGTTGCCAATGACTTTAGCTTCTCCGAAAAGAAAGGAAACATAATCCAAAGGATGGATGAACAACTCCACCAGTGCATCACCTTCCGGATAAAGTCCTGTGGTGTATTTGTAGTGATAGCTGATGAGTTCACTATGCTTTAGTTTCTTTATCAAGATGTCGCTTAGAGGGGAATATCGTTTCTGCATACCAACCATTACGACTTTTGAACCATATTGCTTTGCGGTGTCGTATAATCTTCTCAGTTCCTCCAAAGTGTAGCATATCGGCTTTTCCACGAACAAGGACTTCCCTTTTTTGAGCACCTGAGAAGAGAGGGTAAAGTGGGAAGCGGGCGATGCTGACACAAATATGCCTTTCACATCATCATCGTCAAGTATTTCATCTATCGATGTGGTGGGTCTGATTCCGTGATACTTGGCTTCGATAAGTGGCAACTTGCCTTTTGATCTGCAACAGATGTACTTAATCGGAACTTGAAGATACTGTAAGACAGGGTACAGGTTCATAATGCTATGATTCCCGATTCCTACAAAGGCATATTGGTATTTGTAGGTGTCGCTCAGTCTGTTTCTGCTGCGGTAATGTTTGTATCGGTCTATTAATGTGTTCATGATGTGAAATATTTCTTGTATGTTATGTTTTCGTTTTTGCACCAATGGTACTTGCCATAAATCTTTTCAATCATCCTTTTTGGGAATATTTTTTCAAAGTTACGCAATAGGATAATATCGTATTTGCGGTGGAAGTTTATCCAGCAGCCATTACAATTGTGCGACATCCTGCATTGTGTTTTATACGATTGCTTTGAGTTGAATATCTCATCGAGAGAGTTGTCATGTATATTTCCCAAGATTATATTCCGGTTTTGACAAACAGGTACATTGCCATTGGAATGAACAACCAGTTCGCTGAAAATGCTTTGGCACCGTAGTTGGAGATTCCCGTTGCGCCACTCGTCGTAGAGCACAACAAAATCATAGTTTTCAGCCGTATCATGTATGTTCTGTGGTATCTGATTTTTATAATGCTTCATGTCGGCAGAAAGCAAATCTGCTGTTGTATCAAAGAAATCCATTGTACCATAGATTCCGATACGGACATCAATCCCGTATTGTTTTGCCACATTGATAACATATTCCATATCCTTGAATGTATTCCACGGAGACAGGCAGAACATGAGCGAGAGAGGCACTTCGTCTTTCAAGGTTTCCACCACCTCAATGACTTTTTCATATCCGTTGCATCCTCTCATATATTTATATGTATCCTTGTCACCGTCTAAAGAAACATACAGATGTGAAGGGCGATACTTCCTGACTGCATGGATAACTTTTAACGGGGCAAGACAATTACTTAGTAATGTGTAGTTAGGATGATTGCTTTTGAACCATTCCATTATGGCTTCTGCCTCGGGATGGAGCAGGAACTCTCCGCCTTCAAGTCCCACGGTTGTTGCAGGAGTTACACATTTGCTATGCATAATTGCCTTGATATCGCTAAGAGTCAAAAACTCCTCCTTCTTTCTCCAAATGGAACAATGCTGGCAGCGTGACTGGCATTTTGTGGTTGCATACAGCATTAACTGGCTCAGCACCTTGTGATGCGGTCTGACCATGTTGTTTACAAATATCAGTCCGTTCTGGACATAATCACTTAATCTGTACATTTCTCTTGTCTTCAAACTTTTGGTCCTACGTTTATATAGGTACAGCAAAAGCCGTAAAGACTGCATCGGCTGATAAGAAATGTCTGATTTCTTTATACGGACAATCCCTATTACCTTACTATAATGTGGGTAATAGGGATTGTCGTACTGTTATTCTGTGGTTCTTTTACTTTCTCTTCTTGATTATTTGACGAACTTGTCAACTCTCAAATCTTTTGTGTCAATCTTGCTTAATCCTCCTTCGCTTCTTCTCAACTCCCGTGTATATCCGTTCAGCTCGATATGTCCGGTTCCTGAGGATTCGGCATCAATGAACTCACATTCGGCATCAATGTCCATGTCTCCGGCTCCATTTGATTTAATCTGCAAGGCAGGGCACTGTACAGAAGCATCTATATCTCCTGCACCGGAGCAGTAGAACTCAACGTTGCCAGTACTTGTCAGACTGCGGAAGTCGGCATCTCCGGCTCCCGATATGGATACCGTGGCAGAGCTGCATTGAATGTTCTGGGCTTTGATGTCGCCTGCGCCACTGACCTCGACGGTGAGTTTGCCGCACTCCATGCTGTTGATGTCTAAATCTCCGGCTCCTGATATGTCGATGGTAAGAGCCTCGAATTTGCTTTTCTTCTTTATATCCACATCTCCTGCACCACTGATTTTGATTTCATTCAACATTGGTGCAGTGACTCGTAGGCGCACGGAAGGGATTGTTCCACTTGCATTCTTGACAGTTTGGTCCGTCAATATTCCGTCATTGATGTCTATCTGGTAACATTCAATTGCCTTTTCGTTTCCTTCAACGCACACTCTGTACTCATTGCCCTGCGTATATATAATATCGACATTGCTGTACGTATGTATGGCATTGAAGTCTTGCAAGTCAAGTTCCTTGCTTACCACTTTACCCCATTTCTTAGAATCGACAAATCCTCGTTTCTTGGGTGAGAAATTCTTTGGATTGAAGTCTGTGCATGATGGCAGTCCTATGGTCGTCACGGCGACGAGTGCAGCTGCGATTAATGATTTTGCTTTCATAATATGGTCATTCTTTTTCTTGTCCTACTTCATAACTCTTGAATCTTTCAGCCACCTCTTCCATTGTGATTCCAAGCGTGCGCATGGCACGGAACACTTCAGGCAGCGATTCGTTCAGAAATTCTCTGCGGCGCATCGTGGCGATAGCTTCTCTTGCACCTTCTTCAACAAAATACCCGAGTCCTCTTTTTATGAATATGATTTCCTGCGCTTGCAACCATTCGTATGCCCTTACGACAGTGTTTGCATTCACTTCCACTGTGGCTGCATATTCCCTGACAGAAGGGATGCGTTCTCCTTCGGGATATTTCTTTAGAAGAATATCGTCGCATAACATTTCTGCTATCTGCAAATATATTACTTTTTTTTCTTTAAAATCCATTTTCTCAGTTTTTGTTCATATTACTTGTTACTTGTGCCTTGCAATACAGGCGGTATGAGTAGTACCAAAGCACTACACTTATGACCAGACAGATTATTCCTCCCACAATAAAGATACCGTTTATGATTGTCGGAAGCACATCTTCTGTGAAGTAAGTGTCGAAAAAGTCTCCAATCTTGTCACCGAACAGGATTACACTTGTAAAGAACAATATGGAAAAGACAAATTGTAGTATGATAATGAATATGACAGTCAGAATAATATTGTATTTGTATTTTATGGCATTTCCGAATGCAAAAACAGCTATTGCCAATATGTGTGCCATCCAAGTGCAAAAGTAGAAACTGTTTATATTTAATATTCCGCCGGACTGTATCATTTGTATGCTGTATTGCGTTATTCCTTGAACTTTTTCATCCGGAAATATTCCTAATAATGAATATATATATTGTAGCGTGATAGACCGGAATTCATCTGCCGGAAATACCATGATAGAGAGCAATGCGTAAATTGCGTCTGCTACTACGACACATAGACTACAAAATATGGCACAGCCTATGGTCATGAGAAGCGCATGCCAAAGAAACTTTTCGCAACTGGTAGCAGGAATAGTCAGTACTGAGATGCGCCCTTGTTTGTTACGTAGTGGATGGTTAATGCATCCGGCAGATACTAATAATATGATGCTTATAAAATTAGTAATGAAGATATTTGTCCATTCCACAGTGCCATATACCATATCTTCTACATTTGTATCATCTTCTACCATCCATCTGATGAAGAAAGCGAATATGCTGATGGCAACCACACCTGCCAAGGTGATAATGGAAAGGTTGCGATAGAAACTGCGATTAATTGTGAGATCCCACTTGGCTACCTGTAAGAATCTTTGTTTATTGAAATTGTCCATATTGTTCTTGAGTATTTTTATTTTTTTTCTTATTCTTCATTTACTTGTTTTCTGATTTTGTCTCCCTCTGTCAGCAATGCGTTGAACAGCAATTCCAGATTAACGGACGATTCACTGTTCCCGTTGTTTGGCTGTATGCAGTTGTAACCGCCCAGCACCTGCTCCGTGTATATGGCATCGGAAGGAATGGAGTTGCGGTCTGTCTCAGTGAACAGCAGACGCTTCTCTATTGCAGATGTCGTGGCATTGAGCAGAACACGGTTACGGTCTATGATGGTGATATGGTCAAGCAGCAGTTCCACGTCCCTTACCTGATGGGTGGATATGATGATAGTCTTGTCGTCTGTCATTCCCTTTGCGACCACTCTTCTGAACTGTGACTTGGAAGGGATGTCAAGTCCGTTTGTCGGTTCGTCCATGACAAGCAGTTTGGTGTTTGTGGCAAGTGCCATACACATGTAAATCTTTTTCTTTTGTCCCATCGAGAGTGCGCCGAGATTAAGGTCTTTAGGCATGTCAAATCCTATAAGACACTCTTCAAGCAGTTTGTCGCTGAAGTTCGGATAAAACGGCTTGATGACATTTATATATTCTGAGAGGGGAATGCTTGGCAAGTTATATTCTTCCGGAACGATGAACATTTCTTGCAGTATTTCCGGCTTGCGCAAGGTGGTGTCGATGCCGTTGTTGAGCACTTGTCCTTTTTGCGGACGCAGAAGTCCCATTATCAAATAGAGTAGGGTAGATTTTCCAGTACCGTTTTTACCGAGCAGCCCATATATGCCGCCTTCTTTGATGTCTAATGAAAAGTTATCGAAGACATTGAAGCCTTTTCTATAACCATAACTGATGTTTTGAATCTCTAACATAGAATGTAATTGTTTTTTTAGTTTGTTTACTGCCTTATTAGTGTAATAGTTTAATAGTACACTACAAAAGTATAGACTTTATTCGTTACAAATACAAAACGAATGTCTTTTTAACACGAATTTAACATTTTATGCAAGATATTGCGGTTAATTCTTTGTTTCAGCATGTTTTTGTGCAATGTCGGGCATGGTGAGAACGCTTTTATACAGATTCGTTATAATAGATAAATTGGCTTCCATAAAAAATTTTTTGATATCGTTTTTTTGAGGGGTATTTTGTTTTGATAAAATGACAGTAAATAGGGTGGTTTTGATTTCAATTTGTTGGTTTTATGTCGAAATGCTGTCTTTCTGATTTTGCCAAATGTTAAAATTCCAAGCCCTCTGGAACGCTTCAAAATGAAGCTCACTGAACTTTTCTCGAAGAACGGGGATTCTGTGCGCATTTTCAGAAGCCTTCATGAATTGTGAAATTGTGTTTCGTTTTGGAGCGGTTCTTTTACATTTATTTATTCTCGGCAAAGAGTCTCTGAAAAAAAAGTACTAAGTTTTCAAATTTCCAGCGTGCTGTTGTCACATTTTCAGCGCACTGTAATTTTATTTGCAGTGCGCTACAGTTTTAAAAACTTAG
>JAGASY010000119.1 GCA_017621515.1 Bacteroidaceae bacterium | reverse complement strand
TGGACGGATGCGACAAATGCCATTGGTATAATCGCTAAATCAGGACGTTATGGTGGAACGTATGCGCATAAAGATATTGCATTGAAGTTCGCAAGCTGGATTTCTGTTGAGTTTGAACTCTATATCGTCAAGGAATTTCAACGGTTAAAGACTAAGGAACAGCGGTTATTGGGTTGGTCGGCGAAACGTGAGCTGTCGAAAATCAACTACCGCATACATACTGATGCCATAAAGCAGAACCTTATCCCTGCAGAGGTTACTCCGGCACAGGCGAGCGTCATCTATGCCAGTGAAGCCGATGTGTTGAATGTGGCGATGTTCGGTGTAACGGCGAAACAATGGCGCGAATCCAATCCCGACCTCAAAGGGAACATACGCGACTATGCCACAATTAACGAACTTATTTGCCTGTCGAATATGGAAAATCTCAATGCGGTTTTCATCGAACAAGGAATGGCGCAAGGCGAGCGGCTTGTGAAGCTGAACCAGATAGCCATTCATCAGATGAGCGTACTGGAAGGCGGTGACAACGATAGAAAATTGCTGAAATGAAAAAGTGGCATAAGATATCGTTACTTTGCATTATTGTGTTGGTTCCCATTCTTTTAATATGGAGGTTAATGATGGATAATGATACTCGTAATATTGTTGGTTCATGGAATTTAGATTTTGATAATACCTATTTATATTCGGATTCAGTTTTTTTAGAATTTCTGAATGGGTGGACTATAATTCATGAAGATGGTTCCATTGATTTACCTCCTTTATATGTTCCAAATCAAAAAATCCAAAGCACCTTAAATATGTCAAAAGGAATTTGGAGCATAGATAAAGGGAATGATTCGATAATTATAAGTGCTTCACACCATCCTTTTAATGGAAGATACTTTGTGAAAGAGCTACTTGTTAAAAAAGACGGGCGGCTATTGGAATCACTTCAATTATCAAATGATTCTAATGTAATTGTTTTATATAGACAACATTGACTCAAACTATATACTATAAAAGCAATGAAGCTGACAGATAAGAGATTTTGGATATTGATGATTTCAATAATTGCCATATCCTGTAATAACCAATCATCAAAACTTGGTACAGAAACTGCTAATACTGCCCAATCTGCTGGAAACGCTATTTTCTGCGTTCAAGAAATCAGTGAGGAAGAATATATGCATGCTAATAGCACAGCATCTGATTATAATATTTATCCACAACGTATTGATTCGATAGCCAAACAAGATGTTTTGAATAAAATTTTTCAAGACACACAAAAACGTATAGCCGGGTTGGATTCATTGGATAAATGTGCGATATACGAGGCTGTAACGAATGAAGAACTGTTTAATATGGATAATTTGCTTTATTATCCTGAACTGAAATTGTTAGGTCTAAGAATACCACTTGACTATCACAACAATAGTATGTGGTGGTATGATTCCACATCAGGTAAGTGGGTTGATGATACAAACCTTGAACCGTCAGCCATTAACAAAAACGGAGTTTTCGTCTGTCAAGTCCGTAAAGATTGCGACATTCATTTAGACTTGCATTTCTTCCAAATTGGAGAAAATGGAATTAGCAAAATTCAAACATACAGTAATGAAATGTATAGCGGCGAGTATTGTATGTATCTAACCGAAGAAGATCAAATTGAGCCAATCTTTTGGAACAAAAACAATACTCTCTATCTACGTTCCTATGATTTTGTTAAATGCAAAATCCTTTACTTGAAAATTATACTATCTGAATTTATCTGATTTATTATACTTCAATAACCAGATGTTGCTATCGCTTTGCGCTTTCATAGCGTCGGCGGAGAAAGAATGAAAGGTCGTTGAGTGTGTTAGCGACAATGGCGGGGAAGTCGCAAGATAGTTGTCAAGGAATTCCTTACCATTGCTGAAAATCAAAGTATTATAATGCTGGTTTTTGCAGCCGTTTGTCGTTGTTTTGACCTCCGAATTTCTATGTGGAATCTGTGAATGCCCAAAAACTCCGCATAATTTCTTAACTTTGTAATCTGAAAACCCACTAACTCTCAAAGTAATATGAATAAAAAAATTGTGTCTTGTTTTTTATGTGTGATAACGGCAATGCTTTCATCCTGTTCTGTTTCCGGTACAAAGCAGTCGGATAGGTGGTCTGCAAGCATGGAGGAACTGAAGGATTCGTTGGAAAACATTGCAGGGGAATATCCCGGAGAGATAGGTGTCGCCTTGCTGACGGACAGTGGTGATACTGTAGTGGTGAATGATGAAGACAAATATCCTCTGATGAGTGTGTTTAAGCTTCACCAGTCAATATCAATATGCCATCTTTTCGAGCTGTGCGGCACGACCACAGACACGATTGTCGGAATCGGGCGTGAGCAACTGAATCCTGATACATGGTCGCCGATGCTGAAGGACTATAGCGGCGACAGCATCAGAATATCCGTAGGGGAACTTATCAGGTATGCGCTGATACAAAGTGACAATAACGCAAGCAACTATTTGTTTGAGAACATAGAAAGTGTCGCTGATGCAGACTGCTTTATCTCTACTCTCATTCCTCATGAGACTTTCCGCCTTGCGGTTACGGAATCCGATATGTGGAGCAATCATGCTTTATGTTATGAGAATCATTCCTCGCCGCTTGGTGCTGCATGTCTGATGAACCGTCTGTTTACGGACAGCATTATCAGTACCCGAAACCGCGACTTCATCTGTGCGGCACTCCGTGAGTGCAAGACCGGGTCAGACCGCATTGTGGAACCGTTGGTTGATAAAGAAGGGGTGACGGTAGCGCATAAGACCGGTTCGGGATTCAGGGATGAGCATGGAGTATTGTCGGCTCATAACGATGTGGCTTTTGTGGAGTTGCCGGATGGTCGCCATTACACGCTGGCTGTCCTTGTCAAGGACTTCAATGGTTCGGAGAAACAGGCTGCCCAAGCTATATCTCGTATCTCGGCAGTGGTCTATTCGGCTTTGGCTGGGATTTGAATTATTGATGGTAAGAAACAGCCTCTAAATTTGGCTTCTTGAATCTTTTCAGCCTAAACTTTTTTTATTGCAGAAAAAATGTATATCTTTGTGTCATGGGGATGATTTGTACTTTGCTCGCCACTTTTTCTTGAAAAAGGGTGGGGTCTCTTGTAGTCTTTGTTACAAACTTAATTAAAATCTAAATTTATGGGATTGAAATTTACCTGTTTACTTGTTTGGCTTGTCTATGCCATCGAAAGCTTTGGAGCAATAAAGAACGATAACAATGATGTTGATGTGTTTGTAGAGGATGGATTCCAATATTCTGTCATCAGCGAATGCGAGGTGTCTGTGAGTGCTTACGATGCAATCACGGAATCCAAACTGGTTATTCCTTCAACAGTGGAGCACAACGGTGTCTCATATTCCGTAACGCGGATTGAGAATTTTCACAACCAAGATGCTATTACCGAGATTGTCATACCTTCAAGCGTTACGGCTGTCGGTTGGACTGCTTTTAAAGAATGTGCGTCTATCTCAAAAATTGTGATTGAAGATTCGCCTGAGACTTTGACTTTTGAAACCGGAGGGTGGGGCTTCAATGGCGAATATCACGACATTTTTACTTCAGGCAAGCTTCAAGTCCTCTATTTAGGACGTAAGATAAAAGGCCGACATCCTTTTGGCTATAATCTGACGGAGGCGACAATTGGTGAACTTGTTGACACGGTTCAAAGAAGTATATTCGATAGCTGTTATGACCTAACGAAGGTCACCTTGGCAAAAGGTAATAAAGCGATTGAAGAATTTGCCTTTGGAAGTTGCTACGCTTTAGCATCTATTGACTTCCCATCTACACTCACCGCTATCGGGAAGGGCGCATTCTCAGGATGTTATAGTCTGACATCAATAGCATTTCCTTCTGGCCTGATGAGCATTGGAGACGATGCATTCTGGAGCTGCTCTATGAAAAAAGTTGTCATACCGGCAACTGTCAAATACATAGGAAATGCTTTTAACAGTTCTAAAATTGAAAGTTTTGTTATTGAAGACAGCGACAGTCCGTTGTTGCCTATCGATTATGAGAATGGGTACTATTCATTAGGTCTTGCCACTAATTCCGCCATCAACAAGCTGTATATAGGTCGGAATATACCCGACAATGCCTTTGAGTCGGCAACTGTAAACGAAGTGGAAATAGGTGGGCAAGTTACTGAAATTTCAGGTGGGTGTTTTCTGTTTGCAGAAGGATTCGAATCCATTGAAATTCCACAAGGTGTGTCTTCCATTGGTTTTGGGGCATTCAGAGATACAGAAATCACAGAAATCACCATCCCGGCGAGTGTGGAAAAAATCGGTGATGCGTTCTATGAATGTAAAGCTTTAAAGACTGTTACCATAGAGGACTCTCATACGACATTAGTCTGTGAAGGCAGTAGTATTTTTTTCGGTTGCGAATCTCTCGAATCCCTTTATATCGGTCGTAATTTTACTCCGAGTTCAATCTTTTTCTTATTGACTCCTACTCGTCTTGAATTTGGTACTGGCATTACCACTGTGCCCGAACAAGCGTTTCGCGACATCAAGGCTCTGTCGAAACTTGTGATTCCATCGAACATCAGTGAATTGTACAGTTGTTTTGCCGGTTCACTGAATGTCGATACTCTTGTAATTGAGGATTCTTCGGCACCTCTCAACAGCTCATGTGTAATATATGTTGCCAAGTCGCTACATTATGGACGTGACATGTCACCTTATATTACGGTCTATCCAGACAATGACATACGTTCAATTACGCTGGGTGAAGGGCTGACGGAGATTCCCGACGGATTCGGTAGTGAATGTATGAACATCACAAAGATAGACATCCCTGAATCGGTGAAAAAGATAGGCATAGAAGCCTTTTCATGCTCGGGACTTACAGAACTGACGATTCCTTCAACAGTGATGAGTCTGGGCAGAAATGCTTTCGGAGGCTGCCCGAACATGTCGAAGGTCTGCATTGAAGATTCCGAAACAGCTCTACAATCTGAAGATTATTTGGTTTTCAACATGTCTTCGCTCTACTTGGGCAGAAACATTGAAGGAGGTGTGTTCTGGGAGACATCGGAAGAGGAAGTGGAAATTGGCTGCATGGTGACTGTATTACCTGACTATATGTTTGTACAAAATCGTCAGCTCAAATATGTCAGAGGAGGAGAGAATGTGGTTTCGATAGGGAATAACAGTTTTTCAAACTGCTCTGAGCTTCGCTCAATCACATTTGGAGACAAGTTGAAAAGCATTGGTGATTGGGCTTTGAATGGATGTGACAATCTGGAGACAATAGAAATGGCTGCTACGACACCGCCAGCATGTGGTTTTCAGGTGTTGCCTTACTCTACAAAGGCTGCACTCTATGTCCCTCTTGGCACAAAGATGGCTTATGAAAGCACTGCTTGGGTTAATTGCCGTGTGATTATCGAAAAAGACTATTCCGACATTGAGGATATAATTGCAAATAGCAACTTGCCGATGGCGATTTATAATCTTCAAGGCATTTATATATCTGACAGAATAGACACACTTCCGTCTGGAATCTATATCATAAGGCAAGGTTCTACGACTAAGAAGATGGTAAAGGAATGACATAAAAAACGTGAGTTCGATGAATTATAATTGTCTATAAGATAGTTAGCGAAGATTGTCGTAACTTTATGATGCGAAGTTACAAAAAGAGTGTATTTTGCTGGGAATGAGCGTATGTTAATTGCTCATGATAGTAATAGGTTACGATTTAGTTAGTTATCTGCTGCATTATCCTTCTGCGCGTTGCGTAACCTTCAAAGAACTCTTCGTATGCAAAAGTAACAATAAAACGGGAGATTTTGATATGAATCTCCCTGTTTTTTTTCTACCTCATACAAGTTTTTCCGTAAAAGCGGCTTTATTCGTCGGCACACCATCGCCCAAAAGGATTTTGAACGAACGTGTGCCAACTACTGCATAAGCAGAGAAAAGGGCTTTGCCTCACGCCTAAGCAACAGTTTAGACTGATGATGCAAGGCCCATTTCTTTT
>JAGASY010000118.1 GCA_017621515.1 Bacteroidaceae bacterium | reverse complement strand
TATGCAAAACAATCCTGCGGACTTTTCACCAGAATGGCAAGTAAAATCGCCGCTATGACATTTATGCAATATGTGAATTTCATCAATCATCGTCCGATTGGGCAGATAAAATATTCACTAATCTAATTCAACCAACAGGTACCCAACTACAAACATCTATAATTTAATTCTTCTTGATCAAATAGACGGAAAATTGTGGCAGGTTCAATGGGCATTTGACGAAGAAAACCGTGGTATTATCCCTATCAGTAAGTAATGACATACAAGAATCACTCTAATACAAATTATTTATGAAAAAGTTTTTCTTTTTACTGTGCTTTGCATTTACAGAATTTGCAACAGCGTTTGCTCAAGAAGTATCGGAACACATGACATTCAAAGGCATACCAATTGACGGAACTTTAAACAATTTTGTGTCTAAATTAGCAGAAAAAGGATTTACGCATATTATCACAAACAATGGATGTGCTGCATTCAATGGTGATTTTGCGGGATATAAGAATTGTTATATAGGAGTAACATCTTCAGCGGATAAGGACTTGGTAACAACTGTTTCAGTGATGTTTCCAACACAAGATACATGGTCGGCACTTGTAGGCAATTATTTTTCATTGAAAGAAATGCTCACAACAAAATACGGTAAACCATTATGCAGCATAGAGACTTTTCAATCTTATCCACAACCCGAAGATGATAATCAGAAAATGTACGAATTGAAATTAAATAGATGCAGGTATTATACGTTATTTGAGACGGAGAAAGGTAACGTTGGATTGATGCTTGTACATGTGGTGGATTTAGGCTGTTGTGCTTCCATCACATATTTAGATGCTATCAACAAAAAAATCGTAGAATCAGATGCTATAGATGATTTATAAATGAAGAAGTAATGTGCGATTTTATTGTCTAATTTCAGTTTCGCATGTATTGATTTTCTTCTATCTCAGAAAATCAATATTTGCGAAACTGGAAGAATTTATATATAACCAGCGAGATTCTACACCGGCAGAATAGAGAAAATATTTAGAGGAAAGGTGGCTCTCTATTGTTTGCTCAATTCGTTAATGATTTTCTTTCGTTCTTTGAAAGTTTCTATATGTATGGGGTCTTTGCTTTCTTGCTCTGTCTTGAAAAGATAGAAAGCATTGAGCACACGCATAATTTTGTTGGTGTTATGCCCGTCCTTTTCTCTGTAGCCTCTGATGGACGGAGGGGCAATACCTTTGTCTGCTGCATAGAACACCCAATAGGTACAGAGAGCTATGTCTGTTCGATGGAGTCCCATCGCACAAGCAATGTAGGAATCTTCTTTGTCAATCATTTCACAGAACGAAGAGAAAAGTTTCGCCATCTGTTTAATTGTCTTGGCTGCATTGTCAATCGGATAGTGGAAATACTCTAATCCGTAGTGTTGGCAGAGCCTTGGGAGTCTGTCAGACTGGTCCGCTTCTCTTAGGTCTATTATTCTTTTGACACCTGCTTCCACAAGTATAGGCCATGCGTAGGACTGATGTCTGGAAGACATTGTTCTGCCTCTGACACCGCCATAAACTGCCGCTATATCCGGTATTTCAGTTTGCATGATTCTCTCTATGTCAATCATTCCTTCTTGTTTTTATGTTGTGAAAGATTATTGTCACTCCACTGGAACATTTCAATCGGAATAATCTTTGGCAGCTTATACAATATCGAGTTTAGGCATCAGCCTCCACCATTTGCACTATTGCCTTAATCATGGCTTGCGGAAGAGTGAACCGAATATCGTCCGTTTCTACAGTGATTGCTTCCAGAAAATGTGGCAGTTCTTTCTGATAGACATTTTTCATGTGAGAATTGGACTCATTGTGGTGCGTGAATGAATAAGTGATGTTAGCCAGTCTGTCAGCCAACTTCACGAATGGAGCGTATGGTGTTTCCCGAATGCCCTGATAATATTTTTCTCCGGCACGTTCCGCACGAGTACGTCCTTTGTCATTGGTCAGAGAATAGACTATTTCTGCTGCCATATATGCCTGTTGTTCATCCATGTATTGCAAGGCAACAGCTTTTACGTCATTATAGGTGAGCCGTGCATCCTCGATGCTGTCATGGTAGTAAGCACCAAAGAACAGTGGTAGTACGTCTTTTTCTTCCGCACATACTTCATTACCATATTTATGTATAGAGTCCGCCACCATGTCCAGATGGAATCCGTATGGATGAATCTTGTCGTATGTCTGGTTCACATGTTCATGCAATTGATGGGCAGACAGCTTTATCTGCTCAATCTTCTTTGTGTATTTATTTGCACAGTTTTGGAAATCACTTTGTGTCATACACCTTATATATTATAACTTAATAATTCAGCAATGGTAACAATTGTGCAACCACAGGAGCAAAGTTACTGAAATATATTGTATGGCGAACTGTTTCTATGAAGTTTTTGGTTTCTCACTTAAAAACAGATTCATCGGAATTACGTATGCTTATCCATATAGTAAAAAAGAAAAACCCACCGGGTTTCGGTGGGTTAATGTAGTTATTCTGCGGAAAGTGAGGGATTCGAACCCCCGATACAGTAAAACCGTATAGCGGATTTCGAGTCCGCCCCATTCGACCTCTCTGGCAACTTTCCTTAATAAAAGAGACTCTGGCATTCTTTTTCTAAGGGAAGCCATGAGTCTCCTATATTAAAAAAGCCGGGAGGAGATGTGATGAAACTCCGAGTAAATAAGATTTGAGTGTTCGAACTTCTTTGTAATCCACCGACCTTAAAGGTTACCTCTTTCGAAGCGTGGCCCGCCATTAAAGAACGAAACGTTCTCGGTTTTCAGTTAAAATTTGATGAGTATCCCAATCGATCCTATACCCCGGCTGTTGTTCTACTCTTTTCTAAATGCAGTGCAAAGATAGTTTGATAGATTTGAAACAGCAAACATTTAACATGAAAAATATCTTTTGTTTCTATTTTATTGCAATTTTCTGTGTGCCGTTCTTGGTTCTGATGATGTATATACCCGGTTGCAATTCCACTGTTGAGGGGGTGACTCCTGTTTGCGCCACCTTCATTCCTGAGGCATTGTATATTTCTGCGCAATGTGTCGAGACATTCCTTCCGTCTATCTTTAGCATACCATCTTCTGCAATTTCCGGTATATGGTCTGTAATGCTTTTGCAGAATACGAATGTGACAGTTCCGTCTTCATGCTCCTCTATATCTGTGATGGGCTGTCCCATTCTCCGGGATGCGGTATATACGAAAGCCTTGTCGCCGGACAATTCATTGACTTCCTTCGCTCCCGGATATGGGTCTCCTGCCATAGACTCAAAATAATACTCCCAGTCATTTTCCGACACAGGATAAATAGAGGAGTACAGTTCGCCGTCAGCCGGAATCAGCGTCAGCCGCTGGTGGTCCGGATTCGTATTGACTTGATTCGTTGTCCACATATAGGATGAATAGTCAATATGAGTTACAAGCATACCATGATGTCTGTCTTTTTCAGAGCTTTGTCCGATTCTTAAATCCCATTTCGTGTTCTGTCTGTTCTCCACCACGTAATATTCGTCGGGGTTTTCCGGATTGACAATCTTGTATCCGCATCCGCCTTCACTTAGCGGAACGAGTGTGACATTCTGCTCTTTCCCTGCTTCAAGTGTCACCAAGGATTTCCATCCCATGAAATCCTTTCGTATGCACTATATCCGCACGGACAATATCCGTCCGCACAGTAGCTGCCGGAGTCCATGAGGTCCCAGTAGTCCATGCCATAAGCGACATATCCTGTGTCATATAAATCCGGCAGTCCGAGCGCATGGCTCAGTTCATGACACATCGTGCCGATACCGTCCGGCTTCCCTTCATATATTTCGTTGTTGCAGACGTATGCGTCGAATGTGATTCCGCACATTGTTCTCCTTCCGGTGATTTCCTTGGGCCATATCGTGTTGGTGTCTTCGCTTGCGTTCTCTCCCTCTCCGGCATAGATGAAATAGGCAATATCCACATTTCCGTCATTATTGTTGTCGAATTGCGACCAGTCTATTCCCTTGTCATACACCTTCTCTATCGCTTCAGAAAAGAAATTGTCTATATTGATGTCTTTTCTTGTGCCTGAGTTTCTCCCATAGTAGGCATATTCTTTGCTGAGTGTCACTGGACCGATAATTGTAAACTGTGGTTGAAACAGACTGTCACTTTGTGCTATGAAGTAGTCTTTTACAGCACCAGCACTGCCAGCTCCCGTATAGTTCTTTCCATCCCCTGTACCGTTGCAATATTTATTGAAAAACTCGTTTGTCTTTTCCGCAGTCTCGGCTACCGAGAAAGCTAAATCCTTAAATTCAACCAGAATGACGGGGATGTTGGGAGAGCCAACAGAATGGAGTGGAGCTGTAGATGCAAGACCTATGCTGCTCATTCTTTCGCTTATGGCATCGCTTTTCTTAAAGACGTGGAGTGGGGGCATATCATTTCCGCGTTTCATGAGGCATAAAGCATTCTTTTCCGACTCGTTCCGCTCATTTTTGTTGTGGGCTATTATAGAAGAGACTGTGAAACTGTCTTCTCCAATTGACTCTACATAGCAGTAGTCTCCGGTTTCCCCTTTAGCCACCACATAGCCGTCGTCGGTCAGAAAATAGGAAAAAGTTCCGTCACCTACATGACGAAGCCGTATTTCTGTCCCGTCACTTTGCCGGGCATATATGATACTTTTGCGTGGTTTAATGCCGGCACTTACTGTGAAGAATACCGACATTGCCGACACAAGAATAAATAGTCGTTTTGATTTCATTTTTTTCTGATAAAGAATATAAGTATGGTGAGAGTTACAATACCAGTTTACTTGGAGTGCGAACTTGTGTTTAATTTTGGCAAGTTAAAATCCCCCTCTATTGTTTTTGGCATATTGCCCCTTCTCGAATGCTTGCAAAAGTACACATAAAATTTCAGAATCTATGTTTATTTACTCAATTTGTTTGTTATAATTATGTGGATATATTCGACAAACTCCTCCATCGCTATCGCGCATAAAAAGCAAAAAAATGTGTAAAGAAATACTTTTTTGAAATGACAAAATGATATTTTCGCCTAAAACGAAGATTTAACACTTGGAACAGTTTTTGGACGAGAGAAAAAAGATGAAATTTTTTACTCAAAGATAACCAATTGGAAATCAGATGAATACAAAATTTTTCAAAACGCTCAAAAAATGCTCCGGACACAATTTTTTGAGTATTTTTGTGTGTTTTGATAATCTATTGATTATTAATATATTACGGTGAAATCTGCCATTTTTATATCCAAATACTACTTTAGAACTACTCACTTTTAAGTTTTTGTTTAATCACTCTTCCATAGCAGCGAATTATACACTTCTTAACATTTCACCCGGTCTTCACAGTCCTTTATTTTAGAGAACGGTGTTTTTTTATTTTCAGCGCACTGTTGTCACATTTTCAGCGCACAGAAAATAAAATTGTAGCGCACTGGAAATAAAATTACAGTGCGCTGGAAATGTGACGACAGTGCGCCAGAAATTTGAAAACTTAGTAGTTTTTTTCAAACGACTCTTCGCAGGGGATAAACAAATGTAAAAGAACTGCTCCAATATGAAACACTATTTCACAATTCTCGGAAGCTTTTGAAAATATGCGTAGAATCCCCGTTCTCTGAGAAAAGTTCGATGTGCTTCATTTTGAGGCGTTCCAGAGGGCTTGAATTTTTAACATTTGATAAAATCAAAAAGAAAGTATTTTGATGTAAAACCGGTACATTTGAATCAAAAGTACTAAATATGCTATCTTTTTGTCAGAAAATAAAATTGCAAAAAAATGTATATAAAAATTTTTGTTATGGAGATAAATTTTAGCCCCAAAAGAACAAGTTGCTATGCAGTATTTGCGTGTATGGTAAAAAATAATTACTTTTGCAGAATCACAGGCACTTTGCTATTCGGTGATGCGTGCTTGTTCTTGTAAATATTACTGCAAGTGATGCGGCATGATGTGTCCCTTTCAAGCGAGGGATTATTGCATCCGGCAGGAATTTTCCATATAACATTGATATATTTCAGAACGACATGCAATGCTTGTTCCTGTCATGAAAAGAGGACGGTATTGCTATGGGCAGATAACAATACAGAATATGGCTACAAACATTCCATATCTTGAGGTTCTTAAACTTACGAAGCGTATTGGCGACCGTACTCTCTTTGAGGACATCTCGTTCACTGTGGGAGAAAGGGAGCACATAGGGCTGATAGCCAAAAACGGTACCGGAAAATCGACTTTGTTGTCGATTATTGCCGGTGTGGAGGGCTATGAAGGGGGCGACATCATTTTCAGACGTGATTTGAAAGTGGGCTATTTGGAGCAGTCTCCTTCTTATCCCGGCGATTTGTCCGTGATAGAGGCTTGCTTCTGGCACGGCAATGAAGTGACAGAGCTTATCAGGCGGTACGAGCAGTGTATGGCGGCGGGTGATGCGGCAGAAGGTCTTGACGAGATTCTTTCGGAGATGGAGCGTCTGAAGGCTTGGGACTATGAGCGCAAGGTCAAGCAGATTCTCAGCCGTCTGAAGATTCGTGATTTCGACCAGAAGATTTCTCAGCTATCCGGAGGTCAGATAAAGCGTGTGGCACTTGCCAATGTGCTGATTTCAGAGCCGGATATGCTTATACTTGATGAGCCGACCAATCATCTTGATCTTGAAATGATAGAATGGCTTGAGAACTATTTGAGTCGGACGACAATGAGTCTGCTGATGGTTACTCATGACCGTTATTTTCTTGATCGCATTTGTTCGTCCATCATTGAAATGGATGATTCGAGGATATATACGTATAACGGCAATTACAGTCTGTATCTCGACAAGAGGCAGGAGCGCATAGACAATCTCAATCAGGAGATTCAGCGCGCCAACAATCTTTACCGTACCGAACTGGAATGGATGCGCCGTATGCCGCAGGCACGTGGTCATAAGGCAAAATACAGGGAAGATGCCTTCTATGAGCTTGAGAAGGTGGCGAAGCGCAGGATAGACAGCAGTAATGTGCAACTGAAGATGGACTCCACGTATATAGGGAGCAAAATCTTCGAGGCTTCCGGTGTCTGCAAGTCGTTTGGTGAGAAAGTGATACTGAACAACTTCGATTATGTGTTTTCGCGCTATGAGAAAATGGGCATTGTCGGCAACAACGGTACGGGAAAATCTACTTTCATAAAGATGTTGATGGGAGTGGAGCCTTATGATTCCGGTTCTATTGATGTCGGGGAGACAGTGCGTTTCGGATACTATTCGCAGGAAGGAATGCGTTTCGACGACGGAAAGAAGGTGATAGATGCTGTACGCGAAATTGCCGAATATGTTGAAATGGGCAAAGGAGAGAGGCTTACCGCCAGTCAGTTCTTGCAGCATTTCCTTTTTCCGCCTGAGACGCAGTATAACTACATCAGCAAACTTAGTGGAGGTGAACGCAGGAGGTTGTATCTGTGTACGGTTTTGATGCGCTCTCCGAACTTCCTTGTTCTCGATGAGCCTACCAATGACCTCGATATTGTCACGTTGCAGATTTTGGAGGAATATCTGAAAGATTTCCGCGGATGTCTGATTGTGGTGAGCCACGACCGCTATTTCATGGATAAGGTGGTGGACCATCTGCTTGTCTTCCGTGGTGAAGGTGATATACGCGATTTCCCCGGAAACTACACTCAATATCGTGAGTGGAAGGTATTGGCAGACAAGAGGGAGGCGGAAAAGATGCAGGAGAAGAGTAAGCCTTCCGAACCGGTGGAGGTGCAGCGACGCAGTGCTACGGAACGCAAGAGACGACTGACATTCAAGGAGAGGAAGGAAATGGAACAGCTGGAGATTGACATTGAACGTCTGGAGGCTGAAAAGAAGGATATTGAAGCAGCCTTGTGTTCCGGCAGCCTCTCAGTGGAGAAAATCACCGAATTGTCCAAACGTTTGCCGCTGCTCAATGATGAACTTGATGAGAAGTCGATGCGATGGCTTGAATTGAGTGAGATATGAAAAACGGAGTTGTCTGTTGGATGGACACAGATTCGCTCCTTTTGTCAGACTGACATATATTTGTGGAACTTTGACCACTATATAGAGATGAATATAAAAAACAATAGTTAGAATATACGTAGTTATATAACTTTGCTTCAAATTAAAACAAGAATTAACTAATGAGTAGTGAAACAACTGCGCCACGATATTTCATGCACAAATACTGGGGTAAAAAGCCTGCCTCTGGTATTAGTCCTTTAGTTGACAAATACACCAAACCTGGAGATACGATAATAGATCCCTTTTCGGGTTATGGTGTGTTCTGTTGTGAGGCATATCTTAAAAATAGAAATGTAATAGTTAATGATTTAAATCCTATTGCAAATTTTATTGCTCATAATTTATTTTCTACAGATGTTAGCATCTCTAAGGTTAAGAAGTTATGGGAGAAGATAAAAAAAGAACTATCAGCTTATGTGGAACAGTGGTATCAAATTACCATTGACGGCATTAAGTATCTTCCTATATCAGTTTTAAGGAGTAAGGAAGGATTGCCAATCCAATTCACTTTTAAGGATGGCAAAAAGACCTTAATAAAAGATATTCCGGAAGATTTAGCCAGAGAATTCTGTATTTATGAGGATAATTATGTTGTGGATGATTGGTATCCAATGGTTACTATAATTGAAAATTCAAGAATATCAGCTCATCCTAATATGACAGTTGAAAATCTCTTCACCAAAAGAACTCTTGCTTGTCATGCAAAATTGCTGTCATTGATAGAACTATATGCGACAGGTTCAGTTAAGGATTTGTTTCTTATTGCTTTCACTGCAAATTTGGCAAATTGTTCAAAACTTGTTCCTCCTATAAAAAGTCGAGGAACACTTTCTCAAGGGGCATGGATGACGGGATTCTACATAGGCGAAACCTACATAGAAAATAATGTTTTGCATTATTATGAAAATCGCATAAAAAAGGCTATTAAAGGGAAAGAAGACTATTTAAATGCTCTTTCTGGTGATTTACTCACAGGATTGATACAATCAACTTATAGAATTACTAATTTTGATGCGAAAAACCTGCAACTTCCTGATAAATCTGTGGATTATGTATTTACTGATCCGCCTTATGGTGATAGTGTGCCATACTTCGAACAAAGTGTTATTTGGAACTCATGGCTTAAATTAATTCCTGATTACCAACAAGAAATAGTAATCTCCGATAGTAATCAACGTCAAAAGAATATTGAAACTTTTGAAAATGATATAAGTTCTGCTTTTTCTGAGATTCGAAGAGTCTTAAAAGACAACAAGCATTTCTCGTTGACATTTCATTCTTTATCAGGATTGGAATGGAAGGCTGTAAGCAATGCATGTGTATTTAATAACTTTAATGTTGTTGATTATGAGTGGTTAGAACAAAAAACCTACCCACCAAGACAGTTAAACCGAGTGAAGTCAATAAAAGGTGATGTTCTTGTGACATTCCGTAAAAATCCCAATCCTGCTTGTTTTCACATTTGTGATGATCAGCAATTTACAAATATTGTTAGTGATTTCATAACGGAAACGATTCTAAATGGTGTGACAGATACTAATGGAATAATGATGGCTATAATGGAATGGATTCTACGGAGCATGATTATCATTGGTAATGTTGATGTATTCATGATATTGAACAAAAAATTCCAAATCGGAGAAGATGGACAATGGAGTATTAAGCAAGACTGATAGGCTTTATTTTAATATGAAAAATTTTGAGAAATGGGATAAAGAGTTCCGTGCACAGAATCTATATGCTTTCAATAACAATGAGAACGCGTTGTTGTACTTGAAAGTTAGGGCTGTATGTCGAGGAAAACAGATAAAGCAGTTTATTGAGAAAAACGGTATCGAACTTAAATCGACAAAAATTAATGACCTGTTTGCAGAGCTGTTTTCTGTGATGGAGAACACTCCTGACGGTATGGATATGCTTGATACCTACTTACGTGACAGAAACAACGAGTGGTATCACACAATGGGTATTGATGAAGAAAAACTGAAGAGTGGATTACGACAGATTGACAACTATGAATGGGGAGGCGATCAAGAAAACTCGTTAGACCAATATTTTGTTAGAAGATATGTCAAAGTGATAAGTGATTTTGACGAATTAAAAAGTAAGGCAGATGTCATAGCTACAAATGCTTGGAAGTTTGTTCAAACAAGTTGGTACAACAACTGGACTTCTTATCTTATTGAATCAATATTCAAGAAACACAGACGTGTTTTGTCTGCTGTTGGCGAGATAAAGAGTGTTGACTTCTTTATTGACAACAATCCTGTAGATTTGAAAGTTACATACTTCCCGGAAGCTTACATGCAGGGTAAATTAAAGGAAATTTTAGGCAATTCTGAACTTACATGGCTTAAGCATCAAGCTAAGTTATTTAATATTTTGCCTGATAAAAATCTTCCTGACTCAAAACAATATAATTTTCTTAGAGAGGAGCTTGAAAATCATGGACATCTGGAAGTGATTGGGCAACTTATAGCAGCAAGAAAACATATTGTTGATGAGGCCCGAAATAATCCGGAAAGTTTAATGAAATGGTTTTACGAGTATCAAAGTCCACGTTTGTTTGGCTCTGAGAACCGTTTATTTGTTGTTCTCGTTGACTCTGTAGATATGAGCCAATCGTGGAAAATGAAGCGAGCATTCTCTTTGATAGAACCCAAAGTAAATGACTATCTCAATGGATTCAATGCACATTCTTTGAAGAAGGTTTGTTTCACATTCAACAAGACAACTTATAAGAGTCTTGCTGATATCATTTTTGTTGTGAAAGAATAAAAATATTATAAAATAAGAAATATGATAATAAAGAGTGCCGAATTTAAATGCAGCAATCCGCGTGTAGATATGTGTCCGCAGACCGACTTGCCGGAATATGCTTTCATTGGACGCTCGAATGTGGGTAAGTCGAGCCTTATAAATATGCTCACAGAACGCAATAAACTTGCCATGACATCGAGTACTCCGGGAAAGACCATGCTGATTAATCATTTTCTCATTAACAAGGAGTGGTATCTTGTTGACCTTCCGGGCTATGGATATGCGCAGAGAGGCAAGAAGGAAATGGAAAAATTGTGGAATCTCATTTCCCATTATGTGTTGGATCGTGAACAACTCACTTGTCTGTTTGTGCTGATAGACATAAGGCATGAGCCTCAGAAGAAGGATCTGGAGTTTTTTACTTTTCTTGGTGAGAACGGTGTGCCTTTTTCTATCGTGTTCACAAAAGCCGATAAGCAGAGCAATTCCAAAAACTCTTTGAATGTGCAGCGTTATCTGGATGTGCTGAAAGAGCAATGGGAAGAACTACCTCCTTATTTTGTTACCAGCTCCACTGCAAGAAAAGGCCGTGATGAACTGCTTGAATACATTGAACAGATAAATAAAAGTCTTTAGTGCGGACAATCCTTTTCTGCCTGATATTAGGTATGTAGGCAAGAAAAGGGTATGATGATGCGTCTGCAGTAACAAAAACAGTTTGTAAAAAACATAGAATAATGATTTGTCAGACAGAATTTAAGTTGCGTCCTTACAGACGTGGTTTTCATCTTGTCACAGATGAAATCCTTTCAAACTTACCGGTGCTTCCGGAAGTGGGGCTTCTTAATCTCTTCATAAAGCATACGAGTGCAGCCTTATCCGTCAACGAGAATGCGGATCCCGATGTCAGGACAGACATGGAAGCTATATTCAACCGTCTTATTCGGGAACGTGAGCCCTATTACAACCATGTTCTTGAAGGCGATGACGATATGCCGGCTCATGCAAAAAGTATTATTACAGGGCTTTCTCTTACGATTCCGATTACGGATGGGAAACTTAACCTTGGGACATGGCAGGGTATATATCTGTGTGAATTTCGCAATTATGCCGGAAGCAGACGTGTCGTTGCCACAGTTGTCGGATGAGAAAATTGTGGGAGGAGAAATCTAAAAAAAGAAATTTATAACATTTTTTTTGGTAAAAACTGCCGATAATTAGATTGTTTTAATTACTTTTGCAAAAATATTTGAAGACTATTTGTCTTTATGGAGCATTGAATAATGCTTTATAATTCCCCAAATAATATAAACTTCCTTCTTTTAGCTGTAAACTTAATATGGAATGGACACAAGGCGGGTGTACTCCCTTTCCTATGTTTGTTGTTTTAAATATATTAGAACTTCTCTGTATATCTTTTCTATGGGCAAATAGCTTGCCTTTGGTACAGTTTAGAACTTTATAAGGAGGAATAATCATATCACATTATATGTATAATTTAGAACAGTTAAACGAGAAAGACATCTCTGAACTTCAAAGTATAGCAGAAGAAATGGGTGTTGCCGGATATGCCGGCTTGGATAAAAACGAACTTACATTTAGAATTATTGATACACAGGCGGATGCTTATGCCTCAACAAAGGGAGGAGATAAGCAGGCTGCGCGTAAACGCTCAAGAATCAGTGTTAAGAATGTAGATAGGGTTTATACTGCCAATCAGTTGAATGCAAAGAAAATAGATAAACCGATGAAGATAACGAAGGATGATTCTTTGTTTGCAGACCTTTCCGAAGAGGAGAAG
This sequence comes from Bacteroidaceae bacterium, assembly GCA_017621515.1. Lineage (GTDB taxonomy): Bacteria > Bacteroidota > Bacteroidia > Bacteroidales > Bacteroidaceae > RGIG8745. The sequence goes on along the minus strand of JAGASY010000118.1, from coordinate 6,349 downwards.
AATATGCTTTCACAGATGTCCGGTAATGTTGAGACGGAGCAGGATGAAGCTGCGGACAGCCGGATGGGAAATGAGGAAGCTCCTGCACCGAAGAAACGCGGACGTAAGCCCGGAAGCAAGAACCGTAAGACGATAGAACGTGAGGAGCAGGAGAAGAAGGGCACAGAGCCAGAGGTGGCTCAGACAAAGCTTGAACAGGTGGATTCTGAATCTGTTGATGCGGTTCATGAAACATCGGAAAATACCGGTAGCTTGCAGCAGGAAGAAGACAGAGAAGAGAAGGACAGTATTGGAAGTGTGGTGCCGGAAGCTGCCTATGTGCCAAGTGAAGGTCGGAAAGAGGAGACTATAATTAATAAGGTTCCTCTCGGAGGCTGTAATTTTGATGATGGCTCTGATTTTATAATCCTTGAAGATATTCCTAATGAAGAGGCTGTAGATGTCAGTCCAATGGACTTCTTCAATAAGTTTGAAGAGGAACATCGCTCGTTTAATTCTTCTCGTGCTGACGAGCCTGCTTTCATTCCGGTAGCTCCGGAGTCTGTGACCAAAGAGAAGATGTTCGACTTCAGCGATATTCTGACGGTATCCGGTGTACTTGAAATCATGGACGGATATGGATTCCTGCGTAGTTCAGACTATAATTATCTGCCTTCCCCTGATGATATTTATGTAAGTCAGGCGCAAGTGAAACATTTCGGACTTAAAACAGGTGATGTGGTTGAAGGAACAATACGTCCTCCAAAAGAAGGAGAGAAATTCTTCCCTCTTGTGAAAATTAGTCAGATAAACGGATGCGCTCCTTCTATTGTACGTGACAGAGTGCCTTTTGAATACCTTACTCCTTTGTTCCCTAACGAGAAATTTAAGCTTTGCAAGGGAGTCAACGACAGCAAGTCTTCACGTATAGTCGATCTTTTTTCTCCTATCGGTAAGGGACAGCGTGCGCTGATTGTGGCACAGCCTAAGACCGGTAAGACTCTCCTCATGAAAGACATAGCCAATTCTATTGCATCTAATCACCCTGAAGCATATCTCATCATGCTGCTTATCGACGAGCGTCCGGAGGAAGTCACGGATATGGCGCGTACTGTAAATGCGGAAGTGGTTGCTTCTACGTTTGACGCTCCGGCTGAGAACCATGTGAAGATAGCAGGAATTGTCCTTGAAAAAGCGAAGCGTATGGTTGAGTGCGGACATGATGTGGTCATATTCCTTGATTCCATAACGAGGCTTGCACGTGCCTATAATACGGTGAGTCCGGCTTCGGGAAAGGTCCTTTCCGGTGGTGTGGATGCCAATGCGCTTCATAAGCCGAAAAGATTCTTCGGTGCGGCAAGAAACATAGAAGGTGGAGGCTCTTTGACAATTATCGCTACAGCATTGATTGATACTGGTTCTAAGATGGATGAAGTTATCTTCGAGGAATTTAAGGGCACGGGTAACATGGAACTTCAGCTTGATCGCTCATTGGCTAACAAACGTATATTCCCTGCTGTTAATCTTACTGCGTCGAGCACTCGTCGCGATGATTTGCTTCAGGATCAGACAACTCTGAACCGTATGTGGGTATTGAGAAAGCACATTGCAGACATGAACCCGATGGAAGCAATGGATACGGTGATGAATCATATCGAGAGAACCAAGAACAACGAAGAGTTTCTTATCAGTATGAACGGATAAGGGCACGGAATGGAGAAGGTTATAAGACGGCGGAGTCTGTGGCATTTATGTGTTTCAAATATTATGCTTCGTCTTCTTATAACCTCTTGTGATTTTATAAATTTGCAACTTTGGACATTTGAATTTTATTTGTTGCAAAACCTTACAGCCTTGTTGGTATTTTTTACCTTACTCGCTTTTTAACTAAATAATAGCTAACTTTGTCAGATATAATAAATAAAGAGGAAAGCATGGACGAATATAAAATTTTCAAAATAGACCTTTCGCATTTTCCGCGTGACGAACATTCTGCACAAATAGAGGGGCAGCTGTTCCTTTCTGATAATATTGACGAACCGGGCAATATGTATGGATGGTCTGATGACAAATCTTCAATTCAGATAAAAGATATGTCCGTCATATTCATCTGCATGGCAGGTTCTGCAAAAATAATGATAAACATGCATGAACGTGAAATGGTTCGCGGAACTGTGGGGACTGTTTTTACGGGAAGTTTTTTCCAGATGCAGCATATATCCGAAGATTTTGTATGTGCAATGATTGCCGTCTCGCAAAATTTTATGGACTATTCCGGTAATGTGAAGATGGGAATACGCTTTATGCGCAATGCTATGAGTGACCCATTTAATACGCTTAATGAGGAGGAACTTGCGGAGACTCTGGATATATATCGTTTCATGAAGAGAAAGCTTTATGATAAGAACTGCAAATATAGGATTGAGATAGCGAAGAACTTCCTTAATATATTGAAATGTAACACTTTTCAGTCGATGGAGAATTGCCAGGAAGAGAAAGAGCCTGCAAAATCGACATCGAGAAAGGAAGAGATTTTCATGAAATTTATTTCTGAGGTTGAGAAACATTACAGAACAAATAGAAATGTGGCTTTTTATGCGGAGAAGCTTTTTGTCTCTCCGAAATATTTGTCGTCTGTAATACACGAAGTAAGTCAGAAATATGCTACAGACTGGATTGATGATTATGTTATTCTGGAAGCCAAGTCAATGCTTCGCGGAAGAAGATATACCGTGAAGGAAATATGTAATCGACTGAACTTTGCCAACCAGTCGTTTTTTGCGAAATATTTCAAACAACATACAGGCTACACCCCAAAAGAATACAGAAATTCATGACGAGGTAGTCAGGGCATGAAAAAGAGGAATAATGCCTTTCTTGAAGGGGTGTTGTTTCCGTTTTCTTAATTAAAAAAAGAAATAAATATGGATTTTATTAAGATTAATCCTGTGGATAATGTGGCTGTTGCCATAAAACCCCTTAAGAAAGGAGATAAAGTTACTGTTGACAATAAAGAGATTGTCTTGAAGAGTGATGTGCCGGCAGGTCACAAATTTCTATTGAAAGACTGTGAACAGGGCGAAGATATTATAAAATATGGTTATCCCATCGGACATTTGCGTGAGAGCCATGCCTGTGGAGATTTTATAAATGATGCCCATATAAAGACAAATCTGGAAGGTTTGCTGGAATATACATATACTCCGGTGGATACGGCTCTTGATATTGAAAATCGTCATCTTACATTCAACGGCTACAGACGTGCAAACGGACAAGTTGGTATTCGAAATGAGGTGTGGATTATTCCTACCGTAGGATGTGTGAATGGTGTGGTTAATCAGCTGGCTGAGAAGCTCAGGTCGGAAGTCAATCTTGCGGACGGCGGAGTGGATAGGATTGTGTCGTTCCCGCATAACTACGGATGCTCTCAGTTGAGTGATGACCATGAGAACACACGGCGCATATTGCGTGACATGGTGCTGCATCCAAATGCTGGTGCTGTGTTGGTGGTTGGACTTGGATGTGAGAATAATCAGCCGGATAAGTTTGAGGAACTTCTTGGTGATTATGACCACAATCGTATTCGGTTTATGGTGAGCCAGAAGGTTGAAGGCGATGAAGTGGAAGAGGGTATGAAGATTCTTCGTGAACTTTATGCTGTGGCTTCTGCAGACAAGCGTACTCCGGTTCCGCTTTCTGAACTTCGGGTTGGATTGAAGTGTGGCGGCTCGGACGGTTTCTCCGGCATAACGGCTAATCCTCTACTCGGAGTATTTTCCGATTTTATTGTGGCACAAGGCGGAACAACAGTGCTTACGGAAGTGCCGGAAATGTTTGGAGCGGAAACCATATTGATGAACAGATGTGCCGACAGCACCTTGTTTGATAAGACTGTAAAGCTTGTGAACGACTTTAAGAGCTATTTCTTAAGTCATGGTGAACCTGTTGGCGAGAATCCTTCTCCTGGCAATAAAGCAGGTGGCATATCCACACTTGAGGAGAAGGCGCTTGGCTGTACCCAGAAGTGCGGAAGAAGTGCGGTGAAAGGAGTACTTGCATACGCAGAGCAGATTGTGGAAAAAGGACTGAACTTGTTGTCTGCTCCCGGCAATGACCTTGTGGCTTCCACTGCTCTTGCTGCTTCAGGATGTCATATTGTCCTCTTTACAACAGGACGCGGTACTCCATTTGGTACTTTTGTGCCGACAATGAAGGTTTCTACAAACAGCAATCTTGCTGCGGCAAAGCCAAACTGGATTGATTTCAATGCCGGAGTTATTGTGGAAGGTGAACCTATGGAAAGCGTGGCAGAACGATTTATACAGAAGGTCATCAGTGTGGCAAACGGAGAACCTACATGGAATGAAAAGAAGAATTATCAGGAGATAGCCATATTCAAGACGGGAGTCACTCTCTGATGCGAATGATAGGCTTGCCATGATATGTTATATGAGGGTCACTTTACAGTTGTGCCCTCATTTTTTATAAACTAACAGAAACTTTTTCTATTATTTTATTCTTGTTTGTTATGGAAACAAAAAAAGGCATTTTTGCGCTGTCTCCTCTTATCGTCTTTCTTTGCATTTATCTTGTGACAAGTATTGTAATGCGTGATTTCTATAAAATGCCAATTACGGTAGCATTTTTGTTGTCATCGATATATGCTATAGCCATTACCAAGGGAAGCATAAATAAACGGATTGAGATATTTTCAAAAGGAGCGGGAAGCAAGAATATGATGCTGATGATATGGATTTTTATTCTTGCCGGTGCTTTTGCTTCTTCCGCTAAAACGATGGGAGCGGTAGATGCAACAGTGAATCTTGCTTTGCATGTGTTGCCGGATTCGTTGTTGCTTCCGGGAATATTCCTTGCCGCATGTTTCATATCTCTGGCTATTGGTACGTCTGTCGGGACAATTGCTGCTTTGACTCCTGTGGCTGTCGGCATAGCTCAAGAGGCTGGGATGAACTTGCCATTTGTGGTGGCTATCGTGATAGGAGGTGCCTATTTTGGAGATAATCTGTCCTTTATTAGTGATACGACCATCATTGCAACTCAGACGCAGGAATGTAAAATGAGCGATAAGTTTAAGGTTAATTCCCGCATTGTCCTTCCTGTTGCCGTAGTGATGATGTTGGTATATTTCTTTGTCGGGATGAATATAAATAAGCCTTCTGATATTCCGGAGGTGGATGTGGTAAAAGTATTGCCGTACATGGTTGTCATTGTTACGGCTGTATGCGGACTGAATGTGTTGTTGGTGCTTGTGATTGGAGTGTTGCTGACTGGAATCATAGGCATACTGAATGGGAGTTATACTGTTTTTGGATGGTTTTCGAGTATTTCGGATGGCATGGAGAATATGAGTGAGTTAATCATCATGACGCTCATTGCAGCAGGTATGCTTGCGATGATTCGGCATAACGGTGGTATAGACTTTATTATTTCAAGGCTTACAAAGGGAGTATCAGGTAAACGCAGTGCGGAATTTTGCATATCAGCTCTTGTGTGTCTGGTGAATGTGTGCACAGCCAATAACACTGTGGCTATCATTGCTTCCGGTCCGATAGCTAATGATATAGCGGCCCGCTTTGGCATAGATAAGCGTAAAAGTGCCAGTCTTCTTGACACGGCATCCTGTTTCACCCAAGGATTACTGCCATACGGAGCACAGATGCTGATAGCGGCAGGTCTTGCTTCTGTCAATCCTGTCAGTATTCTTGCTTATCTTTATTATCCTATGGCCCTTGGAGTAGCGGTCGTTTTGTCCATTCTAATGCGATATCCCCGAAAATATTCATGATAATCTTATGCCGTAACATCTTTATAATAGTTCGTAAAACTTCTAATTACCAAAAGTTTTACGAACTATTATTATATTGAACCAGCTCATATTTTTTATCCTTGTTCTGTTGAACTGTTTTCAGAACAAGCATCGGTATTGGGAGTCTTATTCGTCATAGAATTGAAGTCCCATAAAAAATTTTTTGAATTCGTTTTATAGGGGTATGCTCGATTTTGACAAAATGACATTGTATCTCGATGAATAGAATCATATTTTGTGAATTTATGCGCAAATGCTTTCTTTTTGATTTTGTCAAATGTTAAAATTCCAAGCCCTCTGGAACGCTTCAAAATGAAGTGTGTCGGACTTTTCTCGCAAAACGAGGATTCTGTGCGCATTTTCTGAAGACTCCATAAAATGTAAAATAGTGTTTCATTTTCAGACGCTTCTTTTACATTTATTTATTATCGGCGAAGAGTTTTTCTGAGAAAACTACTAAGTTTTTAAATTTCCAGCGCACTGTCGTCACATTTCCAGCGCACTGTAATTTTATTTGCAGTGCGCTACAATTTTATTTTCTGT
>JAGASY010000117.1 GCA_017621515.1 Bacteroidaceae bacterium | reverse complement strand
GTGAGCCTGGATAGTGTCCACCTGAATTCCGGCCGGGACGCCATCCATTGCCAGACGCACGCTCTCCTTCAAAAGCCCCCAGGTGGAAATAAGAATCACCTGAAACTATTCTTTTACATTTGTTTATCTCCGGCGAAGAGTTCTTTGAAAAAAACTACTAAGTTCTCAAATTTTCAGCGCACTGTTTTTTTCTTCACAGCGCACTGTAATTTTATTTTCTCTGCGCTGCTTTTTTATTTGCTGTGCGCTGAAAATTTGACGACAGCGCGCTGAAAATAAAAAAGCACCGTTCTTCAAGATAAAAGACAGTGAGAGCAGGGTGAGATGTTAAGGAATGTATAATCCACAGCTTTAGAAAAGTGTATGAACAAAAACTTAAAAATGAGTGATTCTAAGGTGGTATCTGGGGATAGAAATGGCTGATTTAAATGTAAAAAGTTAATAATCAACAAATTATCAGAATACTCAAAAATCTCAAAAAATTGCGCCCGCCGCATTTTTTCGGATGTTTTTTGGGAAATTATATTTTTCTGATTATCAACAACTTATATTCAAGTGATTTTTTTAGAATATTTGTCCTCACCAAAAAATCGCTTGAAGTGTTAAATTTTCATTTTGGGCGAAAATATCATTTTGTCAAATCGAAAAATGGCTTTTCAGCGTGTTTTTTTATGCAATTTATGTGGATGTATTCACAGACCCTGATACATTTACATAAATCAGAAGAAATCTATGGAATACATCCACCTAAAATAACAAAAGAAAATCTGTTGAATGCAACCATGTAAACCACATAGCTTCACCCAACTTGCAACTAATCTACAGCTGTGAAACTATGCCATAACGAATCATCCGGCAGAGGAGCCTCTACAAAAATCTTTTTCTTTGACACTGGATGAATAAATTCCATACTGCGAGCAAGCAGAGAAATACTACCGTCCCGGTTACTCCGTTTTGCACCATACTTAAGATCTCCTTTTATCGGACAGCCCATCTTGGCAAGCTGACAACGTATCTGATGATGACGACCCGTTTTAAGGTCAACTTCTATCAGAAAATAATTGTCACTTTTTCCAATCAGACGGTAGTCAAGAATGGCTTTCTTCGAGTTCGGCACTTCTCTGTCATACGCATACGACTTGTTTTGCTTCTCATTTCTGACAAGCCAGTTTACCAATGTACCCTCTTTCTGAGGCGGTTCATTCCCGACGATTGCCCAATATGTCTTGTGAACTTCACCGGTACGAAACATATCATTCAGTCGGGCAAGCGCTTTTCCTGTACGAGCAAACATGACAAGTCCACAGACAGGGCGGTCAAGTCTGTGAACAACACCAAGAAAAACATTTCCCGGTTTTGCATAGGCTTCCTTTATGTACTCTTTTACAGTCTCTGACAAAGGTTTGTCGCCTGTCTTATCGCCCTGCACAATCTCCGAACTGTTCTTATTTACAATGATAAGATGATTGTCCTCGTAAACAACTGTCATTCTTATTATTTATTTAAAAAGATTCCGGGATTATAAGTCCGCATACGCACTGTTCTTACACTCTCGGCAAGAAAGCCCCCATGCAAACGTATAATCCCGGCAAAAAGGATATTACATATTCATTCCGCCATCAACCTGAATCACCTGACCGGTAACATAGCTTGAAAGATCTGAAGCCAGATAAAGTGCAGTGTTTGCAATATCTTCAACCTGTCCGCCACGGCGAAGAGGTATCTTCTGAATCCACTCCTTACGTACATTCTCCGGAAGAGCAGCTGTCATGGCAGTCTCTATGAATCCCGGTGCAATGGCATTGGCACGAATGCCCTTTGCTCCCATTTCCTGTCCGATAGACTTTGCCAAAGCGATAAGACCAGCTTTAGAAGCAGAGTAGTTGCACTGACCTGCATTGCCGTGAACACCCACTACGCTTGACATGTTAATGATAGAACCACCACGCTGACGCATCATTATCGGTGTACAAGCATGTATGAAGTTGAATGCAGACTTCAAGTTCACAGCTATCACAGCATCCCACTGCGCCTCGCTCATACGGAGCATGAGACCGTCCTTAGTGATACCTGCATTGTTCACCAGAATATCAATAGAGCCGAAGTCAGCCTTCACTTGATTAACCACTTCTTCTGTCTGTGCGAAGTCTGCTGCATTGGAAGCATATCCCTTCACCTTCACTCCCAAAGCTGCAATCTCAGCCTCAGTAGCTTTTCCGTTCTCATCGATAACCAAATCGGTAAATGCAATATTGGCACCCTCTGATGCGAACTTCAAAGCGATACCTTTACCAATTCCACGAGCTGCACCAGTTATAAGTGCAGTTTTTCCACTTAATAAACCCATAACTTATATTTTTTTTAGATATTTGTTGATATAAACTAAACACTATCTATTATTAAAAATCTCTTATATCAAACTATGCAAGCTTATTGCCAAGCGACTTCAGCACAAATCTCTTGACATAAGGGTAAAGTTCTTCCGCATTCTTGGCGGCATAACGACCATATATATACGGCACTTCACATCCTTTCAAGCAAAAATGCGTTATCTCAGCAGTAAGCTTTACATTCTTGATGTCAAACACACCACGGTCAATCCCTTCGTTCATCACACGGCGGAACAACGTAATCTCATTTTTGTCAAATGTTTTTCTGACTTGCTCCACTTTCCACACATCCCTGAAAAACTCAGCCCGCAAGCTTCCATTCCGATATACGGCTTCTTTAACGACTTCCAGATGAGCAAAAATAAGTTGTACAATCTTTTCTTCCGGAGAGATATTCTTCCTTGCCACTTCCTCCATGCTCTCATACAGCCGTTCAAGCTCCGAGTGTATGACGGCAAGATAAATCTCATCCTTACTTTTAAAATAAGTGTACAAAGTCCTGCGTCCCTTATTGGAAGTAACCGCAATATCATTCATCGTAGTGTTCTCAAAGCCATTCTTTGCAAATAGCTGTCGTGCAACATCTACCAGCATGTTTCTCGTCTTTGAAATCGCCATAATATATTTAGTCCTGTTATGATTATTATACTTCTTGTAAAAATCATCGCAAAATTACACAAAAAAAGTGAGCGCACAAAAGTTTTTTTGCACTCACTTTTCAGAAAGTTATATTAAAGCGTATGAAACAGGCATTTACATATTGCACACCCGCCAAATTGTATGAACTATCCATCACCAAATCCGGTGTCTCTGCCACAAAAAGCCGCTGGTTATCCGAACAATATTCTCAAAGCCTCCTCTACTTTTCGCACCGAAGATACGCTTATGCTAAACTTCGAGAAATCAAGTCCGTTGGCATTGGCTTCCGGAATCAGAATACTTTTGAATCCGAGTTTCTCAGCTTCTGCTATACGTTGAAGAATACGGTTCACAGGACGTATCTCTCCGCTAAGCCCTACTTCTCCCGCCATACACACATTACGCTCTATGCCCGTATCTACATTGCTCGACAAAACGGCGGCAATGACACTCAGGTCTATCGCCGGGTCTGTCACGCGTATGCCACCGGCGATATTCAGATAGACATCTTTTTGTGCCAGCTTAAACCCGACTCTCTTCTCCAATACGGCAAGCAACATATTCAGCCGGCGCAAGTCAAATCCTGTGGCAGAACGCTGAGGAGTACCGTATGCCGCCGTACTTACCAATGCCTGTGTCTCTATCAACAAGGGACGTACCCCCTCAATAGCCGAAGCAATGGCAACCCCACTGAGTCCTTCATTTCCGTTGATATCTGAAAGCAACAGCTCGGAAGGGTTTGCCACTTGTCTTAATCCGTTATGAAGCATTTCGTAAATGCCAAGTTCCGCAGTACTTCCGAAACGATTCTTGATGGCTCTGACAATCCTGTACATATAATGTTGGTCGCCTTCAAACTGCAACACTGTATCAACCATGTGCTCTAATATCTTAGGGCCGGCAATACTTCCCTCCTTATTAATATGCCCGATAAGAATCACCGGAATATTACTTTCCTTGGCAAACTTCAAGAGTTGTGCAGCACATTCCCGTATCTGGCTGATGCTTCCCGGAGAACTTTCTACAGTCTCTGTTGCCATTGTCTGAATAGAGTCTATGACCATGATGTCCGGATTCACAGACTGGACATGTTTGAACACCTTTTCTATCATCGCCTCGCAAACCACAAAGCATTCGCTGGAAGAATCAGATGATTGACCTTCCGGTATTTCACATAGGCGGTTGGCACGCAATTTTATCTGACGAGCACTTTCCTCACCGCTCACATATAACACTTTGTGTCCCTTGAGCCTTAGTACAGTCTGCAAAATGAGTGTTGACTTTCCTATTCCGGGTTCACCGCCAAGCAGAGTCAGCGAACCGGGCACAAGTCCTCCGCCAAGCACACGGTTCAATTCATCATCATAAAGATTAATCCGCGGTTCATCCTCAGTATCAATCCGGCTCATGGAAACAGGACTTGTCTCACTCGCCATTCCGTGGTCAGACATGAGTCCGCCACTCTTCTTCCCCACTTTCTGTTCCACAAAAGTATTCCATTCTCCACATGCAGGACATTTGCCCACCCATTTAGGAGAGTCATAACCACAACTTGTGCATACGAATGCAGTCTTTTCTTTTGCCATAATATCATTATTGTGTCTGATGCAAAGATAGTGCATTTGTTTTTATCCAAAGTGAGAAGCCCAATAAAATAATTGAAGTCAGACATGAAGCTTCAACTCCAGAATCATAAGAGTAGCACAATTCTATTTCTGTATTTACAGATTCTTCCAGTTCTTAAGCTGATGTACTCGATAAAGAGACCTGTAAATACACCTATAAAAACAATCCGCAAATGCTCCCATAAAAAAATTTTTGATATCGTTTTTTGGGAGGGTGTTCGATTTTGACAAAACGACAATAAATTCCACAACTTTGCTTTCCAAAACACTGATTTGCCATCTAAATACTTTCTTTTTGATTTTGCCAAATGTTAAAATCCTAAGCCCTCTGGAACGCTTCAAAATGAAGCGCATCGAACTTTCCTCGAAGAATGGGGATTCTACACGCATTTCGTGAAGCCCACGAGAATTGTGAAATAGTGTTTCGTTTTAGAGCAATTCTTTTACATTTGTTTATTCTTAGCGAAGAGTTTTTTTGAAAAAACTACTAAATTTTCACATTTCCAGCGCACTGTCGTCACATTTCCAGCGCACTGTAATTTTATTCGCTGTGCGCTGCTTTTTTATTTGTTGTGCGCTGAAAATTTGACGACAGCGCGCTGAAAATAAAAAGACACCGGGAAGCCGAGAAAAAAGCAGTTTGCATCGGCCTAAATGTTAAGAAGTGTATAATTTGCCATATAGGAGAAGTGTCTGAACAAAAACTTAGGAGAGAAGAAAATTAAAGCGGTATTTGAAGGTAAGAATGGAAGATTTTGTTATAACACATTAATAACCAGTAGATTATCAGAATACAGAAATTATTTGAAAAAATGCGTCCGGCGCATTTTTTTGAACATTTTGGAAAATTTTATATTACACTGATTATCAACGGCTTATATTTGATGCAAAATTTTCATTTCTTCGCCACCGACAAAAAATCACTCCAAGTGTTAAATTTTCATTTTGGGCGAAAATATCATTTTGTCAAATTGAAATGTGCTGTTTTTTGCTATTTTTAGAGGGTGTATTCGATAGACTCCAAGTATCACAATTCGATTTTAATCAATCTTTTTATCGTCTTTTGCTACAAAAAAAATAAAAAAAGGGAACAACGTATCATTTTAAAAATAAAAATATTATATTTGCTCATTATATAATAAAACAACATAAAAACTACACTCTACCATGAAAGAAATCAAAATCACGGAAACAGCGCAGAAAATTATCAGACGATTATTTGCTCGCAACAGTGTGAACACACTACATAGTGATCCGGAACTGACTGCCATATTCGACAATTTCGCCTTTGACGAAAACATAAAATATACAGAGGTTCTTGATGAGAAAACCCGGATTATGTCTATTCTGGCATCTACAATAGGGGGACTTGCCATGACTCAATTCAGAACTATGGTCAATGCCGCACTGAATGTGGGACTAAAGCCAAGGGAGATACGTGAGGTGGTCTATCAGTCTATCCCATACGTGGGATTCTCAAGAGTTATTGATTTCCTCCTCGCAATGAATGATGTCTTTGAAAACAACGACATCAAGCTGCCTCTCGACGATCAGGGCACGACAGATGTACATACACGTATCGAGAAAGGCAAAGAATGGATGGAGTCTATCTTCGGCAAAGAAAGCATTGAACAGATGTTCAAAGACGCTCCTCAGGGACAGGAACATATCAACGACTTCCTCGCCGGATATTGCTTCGGTGATTTCTACACACGAAACGGTGTCACCATGCAACAGAGGGAACTCATGACATTCTGTTTCCTTGCTGCAATGGGAGGAACAGAACCGCAGATGTGCAGCCATGCGCACGGAAACAAGAATGTGGGCAATTCCAAAGAATACATGGTGGCAGCGGTTACTGCCATGATACCTTATATAGGATTCCCGCGTGCACTGAATGCACTTGCCGCTATCAACAAGGCTTATTGACAAAAGGCGGTCGCAGAGGCTGCATCTACATAGGATTCAATAAAAAAATAGAAAGAATATATTGACAATTGGAGATTAAGTTGCAAATAAAGACGTTGCAAATAACTTAATTTCCAATTGTCTGTTTCTGTAATTTACAATCATATCATAATGAGCATATATTCAATTGTACTAATCTTACCATTGATTACAGGATGGGTGCTCGACTACATGTTCGGTGACCCGGAGCGACTTCCCCACCCTGTTGTGCTTTTCGGAAAAATCATCAGCAAAGGCGAGAAGATATTAAACAAGGGCAAACAAAGAAAAATAAAAGGAGGTGTGTTTGCCATAGCCTGTATCATGTCTGTATATGGGATAATGCAAGGATTGTCGGCACTCCTGTCTTATATCATTAAAGAATCAGAGTTTTCATCCCTGTCGGTTCTGCTATATGCCGCAGTATGCTCCATCTTCATATTCTACTGCCTTGCAGGCAAAACGCTACGCAAAGAGGTCAAGATGACTTTCAAGGCTGTAGAACGAAGCACGGAAGAAGGACGCAAACAAGTGAGCCGAATTGTAGGGCGCGACACATCGGCATTGACTCCGCAAGAAATAAGAACTGCCGCACTTGAGACTCTGGCAGAGAATCTCAGCGACGGAGTTATAGCTCCGCTCTTCTGGCTCTTTCTGCTTGGAGTGCCGGGTATGATGGCATACAAGATGGTGAACACACTCGACTCCATGATTGGTTATCAGAATGAGAGATATAAGGAGTTCGGATGTTGGGCAGCAAAAATAGACGACTTCGCCAACTATGTGCCCGCCCGTCTGACAGCCTTATTGATGATATTGGCATCATGTTTTATTCATCCGGACACTCGGCATGAACAGGGCGGAAAGAGCAGACCGAAAAAAATGTCCGTGCTGAAGCGTCTCAAATCATCGCTTGCTTTTGTGGCGCATTTCGGACCTCAACATGCCAGTCCGAACAGTGGCTGGCCGGAAGCCGCCCTTGCTTCAATACTCAATTGCCGTTTTGGCGGTCCGCACAACTATTTCGGAGAGTACTTCTACAAGCCTTATATCGGAACTAATGCACGACTACTGACCACCGATGACATGCGTTTGTCTTTAAGAATTTCGGTAGTGGCAGAAAGTATGATGGTCCTTATGCTCGTCCTATTCTACTGTGCATATCTCACATGCTAACTCTAATTGAAAATTCAGACATATTCTATAAAATCATGAAAGAAGCAGGTTATCGGATTCTTGCCGCATTCATATTCTTCACAAGGCTTCCCTTTTGGCGAATAGCGAATGTGCCCAAAGAATATTACAAGAGGGTGGTTCCTCTATGGTCTATGACCGGATGGCTAACTGGAGGCATTATGGCTGGTGCATTCTGTGTGGCATCCTCATTTCTTCCTATAAGCATCAGCATCATAATAGCGATAATAAGCAGACTACTCATTACCGGTGCATTGCATGAAGACGGATATGCAGATTTTTGCGACGGATTTGGAGGAGGAGTCTCGCGTGAGCGTATATTGGAGATTATGAAGGATTCACATATCGGCAGTTATGGGGTCATAGGACTGATAGTTTATTACATCTTGATATTTTCCTTGATTTCAAGCCTTCCGGAAACTGTGATTCCTTACGCTCTTATAATGGCAGACACATATTCCAAGTTTTTATGTTCTCACATAGTAAACTTTCTGCCATACGCAAGAAAAGAAAACGAGGCCAAGAGCAAGGTCATATACAACAGAATGAGCACACATGACATTGTAACATCTGCATTTTTCGGTCTTCTGCCCATTCTTATCTATATGTACAAAGTACATTCTTATTTATTGATAATCCCAATGATAGTGCCGATGCTCTCAGTGATGTTTCTATTTAAGATGATGCATGACAAAATCAAGGGATACACAGGAGACTGCTGTGGTGCAGCTTTCATAATTTCGGAAACTTTTTTTTATATAGCATTGACAGCTATATATCAGGAAGCATTTTAATCGTACAAAAAAATTATCCGTGATATTTTAAGAATACAGTTTCTAAGTTTTACTTCTGAATCTTAAAATATCACGGATAAAAGCCTAAAAAAGGAATCTTTAATTCTCTTTTATTGCTACTTCATCGGAATAATCATAGTACCACCAATAAGTTTTACCAAACATTCTACGAGTCCGGTTGATGCGCTCTCTTGCATCTGTCAACTCCTCATTCATCTTTCTGTATTCTCTCAGTCCGGCAAGAAGAACAGTATCGGCATACATGGGAATTGAGTCGGATGAGAAATCATAATTCATCAGCAAAGCCTCCTTATAGGCTTTAGGCAGCGACAGGTCAAGTGTGTAGTAATCGCCAATCACTCTCTCAAAAGCTGGCAAATCTTTGTCAAGCAATAAGTAGCAAAGATAATAGTCACCAAGAGGCTGTCGGTGCAACGTGTCAGCCTCTACAGCAAGCTCGAGATACCGCCCTAAAGTCTTTACAGAACTTCCCCACCGAAATCCAAGCGAGACACAAATGTCCCGGCTATCAAACCTATAATGTCCTAAAGAATCACAAATATCAAGCAAACCTTTAGTGCCATAATACTGAGGATATTCAAACAGTCTTTCTCCAAGCTCCCTTTTTTCAGCAAGAGCATAAGCCCGAAGTTCTGTCAAACGTCTGCTTGAAGCCAAAGACTTGACACCGACCTTGCATGCATCCTCATATTCCTTGCTCATTATCAGACGTTCAGTTTTAAGTTCATAATGATAAACATCTGTTGTGCTCGGGATACTTCCCGTGCACAGAATCATCACAAGCAATATAAGATAATTGGGCCAAAGATTCATGCTGATTACAGGAGAAGAATAGTCTTCAGCACTTGCATGCTTCTTTATAAATATAGCAGAACCTACGAAAAGCAACAGTGCCAATGGAATAAGCCACTTCCAACTCCCCAAAGAGAAAGAATCAAAAACACTACGGTTCACATCTGTTATTATCGAAAAGAACAAGAACGAAGGAAAATAACTTATTGCATACCATCTATCCGGAAATCCCCGAAAAACAAGGCACACAAGCCACTGAAGCATTTGCAATAACGCAGTTATAACCAATGCTCCCAAAAGTATGGAATAAGTAGTCACTCCATTCGAAAATACAAATTGCGCTTCCGCCAATAAATCCCCTTGTATGCAATATAAATACAAGAAACTAAATAACATAAACAGAAGCCCACAGGAAAAACGAATTAATCCGGTGGTCTTCTGTAATGTAGAATGATTATAACTCACTTTCGTCTTACAAAAATTGCGTTTATATTGACTAAAATCTCAAAAGTACCACCGCTATTCCTTTGCTTTGCGCAAAACTACAGCACTTCTTGCCGGAATATACAGTTTAAGCCATCCTTTATCATCTTTTGCATACACAGGATCATAATTAGTAAAGTGCTTTACGGAATCATCAGCCAGTTCGTTTCCTCCAAATATCTTGGAGTCGGTATTCAGAACCACATTATATGTTCCTTGCGGTACGATGAATCCATATCCTGTATATGATTGGGTAGGACTAAAATTAAAGACAAACAATAAATCTCCACGGCTGTATGCCAATATCTGATCTGCATCATTATGCCAAACTTCGACCACCTTCGTCTTTTGGAAATTCTTCTCTCCGCCAATCAACTTAATCATGGCTTCATCAAAATCACCAAGATAATGATAGCAAAGTTCATGATTATCCACCAGATTCCATTGACGGCGAGCATACTTATGACTCCATCCATTTCCTTCGCGCGGGAAATCAATCCATTCAGGATGTCCGAATTCATTACCCATAAAGTTCAAATAACCTCCATTCATCGTTGATGCAGTAAGCAAACGAATCATTTTATGAAGTGCTATACCTCTGTTGGCTGTATAGTTTTCATCCCCTTTCTTGAAATGCCAATACATATCAGCATCTATCAAGCGGAAAATGATAGTTTTGTCTCCCACAAGCGCCTGAT
>JAGASY010000116.1 GCA_017621515.1 Bacteroidaceae bacterium | reverse complement strand
CAGAGAAGTTAAGCCCGCCCGCGCCGATGGTACTGCACCGCAATGCGGGAGAGTAGGTCGCCGCCGTGCCTCGTCCCCCCTCCGCCCCCGACACACGGGACGGAGGGGGATTGCTTTTTCAGGGGAAGTGCCGGAGGACACCGGGCCGGGGCGCAAGCCCCTCCGTATTCCTCCCGGGAGGTCTGAACAAGGGGTCTCTTGTGGGTCGATGTGAAGAATCGGCTGCTAAAACAACGGGCAAAAGTTAGCTGTATTCGCCCATTATTTTAACAACCGTTTTTTTATATTGCCCCCGTTTTATTATATGATAGTTTATTGGTAATGTAGATTGTGAAACAATGCGTGAGAATGCAAATGTATTATCGGCATACTTTTCTTTCTGTTCTGCAAAGAGGTTCATTTATACCTCCCACATCCGTTTTGTAGCGTTCGTCACCACGGCACATATCGAAGTCGGCGATGCTTTCTTTCTGCCATAGTTTTACGGATTCCAGTATTATCAAAATGCCTGGGGAGTATCTGCTGTATGCCATGTCTATTGCAAGTCTTGGCATCAGTAGATGTTGCTTGTCTGCATATATGACCATAAATGCTGCTGGTTGTCTGTCAATTTCCAGTACATATAGTCTGGCATTTGACAATTTGCGTAGGCTTCTTGTACAGCATCCACTTTTTACCTCTATCCAAGCCTTTGCATGTGCAATAGCCTTGTTTATCGTATTGATTTTCTTCTTGTTCCACATTAGTCTTCTTATGAAGTATATATTCCACAGCTGTCGTAGATAGTTGTCTTCTGGCAGGTTTTCTTTGGTATATACTTGCAGACGCATGAGTTTCCCATCTGTTGTCAGATGATTGTATGATTTACGTATGTTCTTATAAATGTTTTTTGATAGCGAATCGATATAGTCGTCAAAGGTCTCAAATTGTGCCAATGGAACATGATAGCTTCCACGTTCTGTGAATTTCCCGCCGAGTGATTTCATTGCTCCTACGAAAGGGCTTCTCTGCGGTACATCAGCAAAGCTGAGATGCTTGTCTGCATGGTGTTTCTTGATATATTGTACCAGTTTCTTGAACTCCTCTTCGTGCCCATCTGTGCTATATGGACAGACAATATTGAGAATACCGGCTATCCTACATGATGGTATTCTTGCTTTCTTCGAACTGCGTGTTATAATCATGGGCAATATAGCGAAAGGGGTGTTGTCAGACATCACCAGAATATAGCAGAACTTGCTTGTCAGTCTTTTTAGAATACTTATCCTTGTATATTCATACAAGAATAAGTTCCATTGAAAAGTTTGATAGAAAGAATAGTTAATGTATGGAAGATTATTTTCTCCCCTTTGTGATTCAAGTTCTTCCCATTGCTGTTTTATGTCTGTGATTCTGTAATGTTCGGAAATAGATATGTTTTTTGCCATGATATTTCTTGTAAAAAATCGAAGTTGTTTGATGACAAAATTACTAATAAAAACTGATATATAGGGTATTTGGAGCTGTCTTTTCTTGCGGACAGAAGTCTTTATGCGTCAACTATACTCTACTAATACAGTCAAATTTATTCATTATGGGGAATATCCGATTCAAAGATGTGGGCTTATCGGATTTTATTGTTATTTTTGCCATGCCATACAATTTTTATTTTCTTTTATTTACAACGCTAAGACATATATTTATTACATGTATTGAGTTTATGTCAATATATTGAATATATTTCTACCCGAAAGAATATCTTATGAAACTGAATGGAGGTATTTGGAGACTTAGATTGCCCCTGATAATAGTGGCTGTTGTTATTGCTGTAGGTTCATTGGTCATTTCTGGAAGTCTCACTGCAGAACTGAAGCGGGGAGAAGACCGGAATATGGAGGTATGGGCTGAAGCCGTCAAGTCTCTTAATATGGCAGATGAACATACAGATTTGACGCTTGTCTTGAAGGTAATCAATGGAAATAATACTATTCCTGTGATTGTATTAGACCCGGATGGTGAGGTTCAGACTTGCAGAAATCTGGATTTGCATGTGAGCGGAAGGGAAGACTCCACTGCGGTCATAAAGCTTGCGGCTGAGTCAATGAGGAGTAGAGGACATTCCATCATTATATATATGGATTCTTCTTATGGGGAGTCTGAAGATTCTTTAGGAGATGTTACGGATTCCAATGCAATTCTTTCAAGTACAGCGGAGGATTCCGGAATAGATGCTACCGATGATGAAAGTTATATAGAGATATGTTATGGTGAATCTTTAGTGCTCAAAAGACTCTCCTCTTATCCTTACATCCAGCTTGCTGTTGTAGTTGTCTTTGTTTTGATTGTTTTCCTCGCTCTGTTTGCTTCTATGCGCGCAGAACAGAACAAGGTATGGGTTGGATTGTCAAAGGAAACTGCACACCAGTTAGGTACTCCCATTTCTTCTTTGATGGCATGGTCTGAGGTATTGAAAGAAACATATCCTGATGATGTCTTTGTTCCGGAAATGGAGAAAGACGTAAGACGCTTGGAACGAATTGCTGAAAGGTTCTCCAAAATAGGTTCTATTCCAGAGCCTAAACCGGAAGACTTGTGTGCCTTGTTGGCGAGGGTATTGGAATATATGGATAACAGAACTTCTGGTAGAGTACGTATAGAAGTCAGTTTGCCCGATGTTCCTGTAATCATATCCCTCATAGCTCCGCTTTTTGAGTGGGTCATAGAGAATCTGTGTAAGAATGCGGTAGATGCAATGGAAGGCTCCGGTGTTATTGGGGTTCACCTTTCAGAGAATGACAAGCTGGTGTTTGTTGATGTAACAGATACAGGGAAGGGAATGCCAAAGGCAAATTTCAGATCAGTCTTCAAACCTGGGTTTACGACCAAGAAAAGAGGTTGGGGATTGGGACTTTCACTGGCAAAGAGAGTAGTTGAGGAATATCATCATGGAAAAATATATGTCAAGGCATCTGAAATTGGTGTTGGGACGACTTTTAGAATCGAGCTACCTAAGAATATACCAGTTTAGAGAGAGAACAATCCTTATTCAAGGAAAAGAGAAGTTAAGATTGTATGATGTCATGTTTTAACTCTTCCTTATATTGAAGTTGATATAATACCTCCCTGGCAATTGTGAAAAACGAATGCATGAATGACTTTCTGAATAAAAGTTCTTATATTATCGATTATTTTATATAACTTGCGTTCAAATTAAACAGATTTGTAAATAAAAGATTTTATTCGCAAAAAGAAAGGCTATGTACTAATGTATCCCAGCCAGGTCTGTACACATTGCTTGTGTTCCTGAATTTTTTCAGTCGTAAATACTTAGTGCGAAGATTAATTAGTTGTAATTCTTTTCTGTAATTTTTCTACTTTTGCAATGATGAAACGTTTGGCTTCCACCATATTACTATTGTTTTTTTTCATTTCTACTGTGACGAGTGCTGAAACTTTCTTTCAACTGCTTAACCAGAAACAAGGGCTAAGCGGACAGCACGTATTGCAGATGACACAACTTGAGGACGGACGTATGGTTGTAGATACAGAAAGCGACGTTTGTCTGTGGAACGGACGGCAGTTCAAGGCCATCCATAAAGACAGTACGGACTATGCGCCATTGCCGGGCTACATGGAGTTTACGAGGCTTTTTCTCGATAGACATGGACGGTTGTGGGTGAAGGAGTATCTGCAGAAAGTTGCTTGTCTTGACTTGCGGACATTACGGTTCATTCCGGATTGCACACGACTTCTGGGCTACCCCGATGATTTTTATGCCGACACACACGGTACGTTGTGGACGGTACGCGACAGTATGGTAGTGAGAGAAGACGGCAGTCTGACACTGTCGTTACCCATGGATTGCGGGCGAGTGCAAGAAGTGCAGACCGACTCGTTGCGAGGTTACATTTTCACCAGTAACGGGGCGGTGACGGTTTATGACATGAAAAATGGCAGACGGTTGGCTTCCTATGTGGCTTATGATGCCTCGGTGGCATCATCACTATCCAGATTCTCACTTGTGGTACGCGATAGTGACGGAATGTTCTACCAGATTCGTTTCGGTCAGGGACATGCGGTGTTACTATCGTTCAACCCTCAGACCTGCCAATGGAAGAAGTTTCTTGACGTAGAATACTCACTTCACACGCTGATTGTCTCTCCCGACCGAAAATTATATGTGACATGCTCCGAAGGCTACTGGGTCATCAACCTTGACACTGGTGAGCAACATCTGCTGACACAACTGTATTTACCAGACGGCAGTATTGTACATACAGGCTACAATACCATTTGTCAAGACCGCGATGGCGGAATCTGGTTAGGCAGTTATAATCAGGGTGTGCTGTATGCCTCTGCTAATGTCAGACTATTCGATACACCACATCATTGGTGGCCGTGGCTTGTAACGGTGCTCATCTTGTTGAGTATAGCTGGATATGTGCTTTGGCTACGACGAAAACGGACTGTTCCACCTACATCGCCGGTAATGGAAGACACAACATTTTCTCCACAAGAAAAAGCTTTTATAGACAAGGTTACTTCTCTGGTAGAACAGAACCTTGCCAATACAAACTATTCGGTGGAACAGTTAGCCGAAGAGCTCTGTATGGAGCGGTCCGGGCTTTATAAAAAATTGACACCACTGATAGGAATGTCGCCTATCGCTTTCATACGTTCCGTCCGCCTTGAACACGCTGCCTCACTACTGAAGAAAGGAACTTACAGCGTAACCAGTATTTCGGAGATGACTGGTTTCAGCAGTCCACAGTATTTTAACCGATGTTTCCAGAAACAATATGGCTGTCGTCCGTCAGAGTATCGTGAAGGCAAAGCCTCACAGAGTAGCCTCTGCGATACTGAAACGTAGTACCATGCCTGTCGTTTGGCAAGATTAACAGCATAGAACAGGCATAAATCCTCAATTTTACACTTTATTTCATTATGAGTACACCCCCTTGACAGCTACTCTTTGTACACATTTTTATGGTTTAATTAATTAATTGATTGTCAATCAAATAGTTGTGTATTTCAAGAAAAATCAGTATATTTGTATATGTATTCAAATATATTTTTGACGGTATAGGCAATGACGCTCGCAT
>JAGASY010000115.1 GCA_017621515.1 Bacteroidaceae bacterium | reverse complement strand
GTTGCGCATAAGCGGAGCAATAGTTCTTAGTAGTTTGGTCACCACTAATTTACTAATAATCTGTAAATTGCGCAACTTTCTCATTTGTAAATAATTAAAATTTTAATTCAACCAACGAGTATCTTATATAAGGTTGCAGCAACTTACATGGCTTGTAAAATTTGAACTCCTCTTGAATCATTTTACAAAGGTACTTATTTTAGTAGTATCTTGTTTATTACAGGGTAGTTTTTAGTGCAAGGTGCAAGTATATATCTATATATAGCTTGCACCTTGCACTAACCGCAGAATATTTATTTTCAATGATTTGCATTTATCAAAAGAAAGCCGTACCTTTGAACCGTAGTTTTAGGCAGACAACGAACAGCCAAAAGGTGACAGAAAAGCGTTATTCTTGTAACCTAAGTTGTACCCCCTAAGGTTTTGACATGATGATAAGAAATTGAATTTCAAGGATATTGAGGCGAAGGTTCATAACCCTGTCTCTCCGCAAAGAGAACTTATTAAACCGCTGTAACTAACAAGTTGCGGCGGTTTTTTTGTATAGTTTAAAATAGCTCAGGACAAAGTAATCCGCTGACCCAAATATGAACTGATTAAATAAAAATAGATTATCTTTGCAATCTAATTTGATACTGTTTAATTATAATCATAAAGATAATGAGAAACTGGGCTTCTATATGTCAGATAATGCGCCATGCTGATAAACAGGATGAGATGGCATATCAGAAATATATTAAAGATATGGTATTGGAGATTGGGCTTGGTTGGCATGTAGAACAGATAATCGAACAACCATCGTTGCGGCTTGGTTCGATGGACCGGATAGTTCCAGATATTCTTGTATCTAAGGATTGTCGGAATCATTTTGTTGTAGAAGTAAAGAAGCCCGGACATGTCAAGACATCAAAGGATATAGACCAGTTGGTTTCTTATATGAAACAATTGGAGACCTCTGTCGGTATATATTGGGGCGATGAAATGGAAGTCTATTATAAAAATATAGGTGATGGATCTCGGCCGATTCTTTTGATGTCTTTGCATTTTAAGTCTTTTGATTCTAATGGAGAAGATTTTGTATCTCTTTTTTCTGAAAATTGTTTTTCGATTGAGAATATATTGTCTTTTATGCGGGAAAAAGAAGCAAAGAGAGCCTTTGAATCAAATGTAGAACGATTGTTGAAGGAGATTACAGCCTCAAATTTCCAAGATGAATTTCTTGATGTTTTGAAGACATATCTGATGAAAAAAGGAGAGTCGGAAAACATTGTAGATGCTGTTTTGAGTCAGGTTGTATTTAGATTGTCTGCTAAATCAGAAGATGTCGATCATATAGCAATGAAAGATGTAACAGAATATTCTCATGCTACTGAGAAGAATGTTAAAAAGCATCGTAGAAATAATGGTAAAGCTCAACGCTATGCTTATAATTTGATTGAGCAAATCATTGAGAAAAATCCGACTTTCAGCTTTGAGCAACTGTATGCTATTTTTAATCGCAAAAATTATATTGAGAATGTTGTGCGAGTTAAAGATGAGAGTCGTTGGTTTATGGATGAGGAAGATGTCATTACTATTGCTGATGGTACAAAGATTGTCATTTCTAATCAATGGGGGTTTAATAATAAAAGTAAACCTAAGATGGATAATGTTCGTGCTGTAGCAAAAAAATATGGTATTGAGGTCTTGTTGCCATAATGAATAAAGACAGTCAAAATTTTCGTTTGAATATGGCATTGATATGCAAAAAGGCATGGATAAACGGATTTGGAGTCTTGTTATCCTGTGATTTGATTATCTGAAAATGTCTCTTGAAGTATGTATAATCCGCTCTTACAAGATATAAAGTTTTTGCAAGGTGTTGGTCCCAGCCGAGCCTCCATACTGGAGAAGGAACTTGCGATAAGAACCGTGGGGGATTTACTTTATTATTATCCTTACAAATATGTTGACAGAAGCAGAATTTATCGTATCTGTGAAATTGATGGCAATATGCCATATATACAGCTATGCGGTGAAATTTTGTCGTTTGAGGCTATAGGAGAGGGGAGAGGCAGAAGGCTGACTGCACATTTCTCTGATGGTACGGGAGTTGTTGATTTAGTGTGGTTTCAGGGAATAAAGTATATCACACAGAACTATGATTGCCATAAACCTTATATTATTTTTGGAAAGCCGACGGTTTTTAATGGCAGAATCAATGTGGCACATCCGGAAATAGATGTGCTGAAAAATGTGAATGAAGTTAGGACTGGGAGTGGGCATGATAGTGGTATTTACCATGTTTCAGCATATCAACAGAGTCTGTTTGCGGAGTCTGAAAATGTTTCCGGTCGTGATGTTGGTGGAAAAGATGCGGCGGAAACACAGACTTTGCAGGTGACATCTGCCAATTCTGCATCCCTTCGTCCGGCATACAACACAACGGAACGGATGAAGCGCAGTGGACTGACCTCACAGGCTTTGGCAAAACTTACTGCCAATATGTTTGTCCTCTTTAAGAATCCTCTTCAGGAGACATTACCAGTCTATATAGTAGAGCGTCATCATCTTGTGTCCTTTGATGAGGCGATGCGCAATATCCATTATCCTACTTCGTCTGATGCTTTGCGAAAGGCGCAGATGCGGCTGAAGTTTGAGGAACTTTTTTATGTGCAGCTGAATATCCTTCGCTATGCACATGCGAGGATGATGAAATACAAGGGTATCGTGTTTTCACGTGTAGGGAATATATTCAATGGATTCTATAATGAACATTTGCCTTTTCCTCTGACTGGAGCGCAAAAGCGTGTTATCAAGGAGATAAGGCGGGATATGGGAAGTGGGAGGCAAATGAACCGCTTGCTTCAAGGTGATGTGGGAAGCGGAAAAACCCTTGTTGCTCTTATGTGTGCTCTTATAGCTGTAGATAACGGGTGTCAGGCTTGTCTCATGGCTCCTACGGAGATTCTTGCAGAGCAGCATGTGGAAAGCATAAGACGGATGCTTGGTGACATGCCTGTACGTGTGGAACTCCTTACAGGAAATGTGAAAGGGAAACGGAGAAAGGAGGTGCTGAATGAACTTGCCACAGGAGGAATCCATATTCTTGTGGGTACTCATGCTGTGATTGAAGATAATGTATGTTTTTCGCGTCTTGGGCTTGTTGTCATTGATGAGCAGCACCGTTTTGGTGTGGCTCAACGTGCAAAACTGTGGATAAAGAATGAAGTACCGCCTCATGTACTTGTGATGACAGCAACTCCTATTCCGCGTACACTTGCTATGACTTTATACGGTGACCTTGATGTGAGTGTTATAGATGAACTTCCTCCCGGACGTAAACCCATACATACAGTACATCAGTTCGATAGCCATCGTAATAGTCTGTATGCTTCTATTCGCCGACAGATATCGCTTGGCAGACAAGTGTATATTGTCTATCCTCTCATTAAGGAGAGTGAAAAGATGGATATAAAGAATCTTGAGGACGGATATGAACAAATCTGTGCGGAATTTAGCAATTGTAAGGTCAGTAAGGTGCATGGGAAGATGAAGCCTTCGGAGAAGGACATTGAAATGCAGAGATTTGCAAGTGGTGAGACACAGATAATGGTTGCCACCACTGTAATAGAAGTGGGTGTGAATGTGCCGAATGCTTCAGTCATGGTGATTGAAAATGCTGAACGGTTTGGACTGAGCCAGTTGCACCAGTTGCGAGGTAGAGTCGGACGTGGGGCGGAACAGTCTTATTGTATTCTTGTTACGAACTATAAAATATCGGAAGATACCCGAAAGAGAATTCAGATAATGGTCGATTCCAATGATGGCTTTGAGATTGCTGAGCACGATTTGAAACTTCGCGGTCCCGGCGATCTTGAAGGCACTCAGCAGAGCGGTATGGCATTTGATTTGAAGATAGCGAATCTTGCACGTGACGGACAGATATTACAGTATGCACGTGCTGCAGCTCAGGATGTCATTGACAACGACCCAGATGAGCGACATCCGGAGAATGAAATCCTATGGAGGAGACTGAAAGAACTTAGAAAAACAAATGTAAATTGGGGAGCTATTTCCTGATATGATGAGCCGAAAGCCATGTTTATACAAGGCTTCCGGCTATTTTTATGTCGTATGGAGTCGTTATTTTTATATTCTCCCGATTGCCTGGCACAAGCATGATGGAATGTCCCGCCGATTCTACAACTGATGCGTCATCTGTAAAATTTTCTGTATAGGGCTGAGAGTAGGCTCTTCTCAGAATGTGTGAACTGAAAACCTGAGGAGTTTGTACCAGTTTATATTCATTACGTGGAACCGTGATGGAGGTTGTTTCATCTGTCTTTCCTGCGCCTTCATTAGTCCGGAAGACGATGTGGCGCAGTGTTTCATGTACATCGATTACAGGAATCGCGGCTCCAGAGGCTGCCGCGGTGTCATAGCATAGAGCTATAACTTCATTCGTGACAAAAGGACGTACTCCATCGTGCACACCGATAAGTTCAATATCATCGTTTACTTTGGCAATACCGTTCTTTACGGAATGAAAACGTGTTTCACCGCCGTCTGCCAATGTATATTCTGTATGAAAGTTATGTTTGTTGCATAATGAGAACCAGTATTCCTGCTGGCTTTTGGGAAGTACAAGGACAATTTGCATGTGGGCATTGTACGCACGGAAGCGCATCAGCGTATGCATTAATATGGGAGTGCCGTTTATGGACATAAATTGTTTGGGCACATCGCCTCCCATACGTGTACCTTTGCCTCCGGCTACGATTATTACAGCTTGTTTCATATTATGTCATATTATAGAAAAGACGGTACAGACATGAGCTTGATGTACTGTACCGTCTTTGTTCTTGTGGCTGATTATACTCCGGCTGCAATAGCGGCAGGATACATCATGCCTTCTTTTAAATCGTTGGCTGTCTGTTTTCCGCAAAAATGTTCCACAATCGAGTATCCTAATTGCAGAGCGGCAGCAGGACCTTTTCCTGTGAAAAATTGTCCGTCATGTTCAACAAGACCGGCAGTATAGTCTGCTCCAGTCAGACTGTTTTCAAATCCCGGATAGCATGTGGCTCTTTTTCCATTGAGAAGACCCAGATTGCCGTATATCATCGGTGCGGCGCATATAGCGGCAAGAGCCGTTCCTTGGTTTGCATGTTGAAGAATGATTTTATTCAGTCCTTCATGTTCATTAAGATTTGCAGCTCCCGGCATTCCTCCCGGAAGAAATAGCATTGCCGCATCAGAGAAGTCGCAATCTTCAAATAAGCAATCTGCTGCAATTTTAATGCCGTGTGTACCGACCACTTCCGTTTCTCCTGTTATAGATACGGTTTTAACATTCAGTCCGGCGCGGCGGCATACATCAATCACACCTATTGCCTCGACTTCTTCAAATCCGGTGGCAAGAAATGTATAAATCGGATTATTCATATTATTGGATTTTATTAGGGTTTAGTCTGAATTTGTAGATTATCTCAACTTAAAATGGTAAGTGATAGTTCCGCTTTCGTTGTTGTTGCTACCTTCGCTGAAAGTCGATTTTCTTGCAGCTTCAAGAGCCGCATTTCGCAAGGCTGCTGAAGTTGTAAGCGAACCTCTTATTGTCGCACTTGTAACTTTTCCTTGACTGTTGACAATGATTGACACTACCACAGTACCTTCACTTGTCTGGTCTGTATAAGCAGGTCTTGCAAGATACTTTACAGTACGTGAACCGACAACAGCAGATGTGCCCACTCCTCCAGTGCCTGATGTGGCACCGGCATTGGAATTGCCGTTAGGAGAACCCTGACTGCCGTTTCCTTGAGTATGTCCACTGCTTCCTTGGTTGTTTGCTTTGCCAAAAGCTCCCGACACTTTGTTGCTGGCAGCAGCGGCAGCGGCTTTACGCTTTTCCTCTTCAGCTCTTTTTCGTGCTTCCTCTTCTGCTTTGCGCCTCTCCTCTTCAGCCCTTCTTCGTGCTTCTTCTTCCGCTTTACGTCTTTCCTCTTCCGCCTTTTTTCTTGCGGCTTCTTCTGCTGCTTTCTTCTTTGCAGCCTCTGCTTCCGCTCTCTTTCGTGCTTCTTCCTCCGCTTTACGTTTTTCTTCCGCTGTGATGGAGCGTTCTTTCGTCTGGGTTATGACAGGTTCCGGTTGAGAAGCCTTCTCTTGGATTGGAGTAGGGGCAGGGGCTTCCTGATGGTCAGGAGTTTCTTGCGGCTCCGGTATGGAAGACGGTTCTGCGGCTGTGTTATCTTCTGTCGTTCTGTCGTTTTCTGCAGCTGAAGGTAAGTTTCCTAAATCTTCTCCCGCCGCATTCGGAATATTTCCAAGCATGACCGGTATTCCGTCTTCCTGCAACTCTTTGTCTTTATTTGAACTTAAAGTCAGAAGAGCCAGCAATAACAGAAGCATGACATGAAACAGTAACGTAGTCATGGCAGACACAAACTTTGTTTTCTTTTCCTTATCCATCTTGTACCGTTGAGAAGTCTTTATAAATTAGAGATTTTGCCGTTTTGATAATAGTCTCAGATATGAAAATCTGTCCATCTTATTTTTCCGGCGGACGTGTGGCAAGTACCATTTTGAAATGATTCTCGTTAGCCACATTCAGTATTTCAACAATATGCTTATATGGAACAGACTCGTCGGCATATAGCGAAACGAATAAATCAGTAGTATCATTCACTGCCTCACCCAATACTGCCGGCAGTTCTTCCAGTGACACTTTCTGTTCTTTTCCTTTTTGCGTGGATGCGTAGATGTTGAGTTCCTTGTCTATAACAACATGTGAAACTGCTTTGACCGTGGTTTGTTTCTTGCCTTGTGGGAGAAGCACCTTGATTGCATTTGGCGACAGCATTGTGCTTGTAATCATGAAGAATATCAGCAGCAGGAAAACAATGTCAGTCATTGACGACATGTTGAATGTTGGGGTAACTTTAGTTCTTCGGTGTAAAGACATAACTTTGAATTTGAAAATGGAATATGAACATCTGAGCAAGAAACTCTCAAATAGTCATACCTCTCTTGTTTTTTTATTCATTAAGTAGATCCATGAAAGTCAGAGTCTTGCGCTCCAATTCATTTACTACACCGTCAACTTTCGCAACGAGGTAGTTATAAGCAAACAGTGCGATGATTCCTACTATAAGACCTCCAACTGTGGTGACCATTGCCTGATAGATACCGCTCGAAAGTAGGCTTATGTCTATATTTCCTCCAGAGTTTGACATCTGCCAGAAGGCTTCCACCATACCTATTACAGTTCCGAGAAATCCAATCATTGGAGCACCTCCCGAAATGGTAGCGAGTACATGAAGTCTTTTTTCAAGCACAGCCACTTCCAGATTGCCCGTGTTTTCGATAGCAGTCTGTATTTCCGGAGCCGGATGTCCTATTCTGCTAATTCCGCGCTCGATGATTCTTGCACCAGGAGTGTTAGTCACTCTGCAATAGTTTATTGCCGATTTTATGTCGCCCTCCTTGATGTAGTCGCGTATGCGCGCCATGAACAACTGGTCATCTTTGGCGGCATTGCGTATGATGATAAAGCGTTCTGTGAATATATACACGGCGATGATTGAAAGTATGGCAAGGACAATCATGATCCAGCCGCCTTTTTCTGCAAGTTCGAGAATGCTAAGTTCTTCCATAAGATTGTGGGGTATTTTTGTTTTTGATATTAATGATTCAGACATTCCTTGTATCTGCGTATGGTGGTTTCCAGACCAAGATACAGAGCGTCGCATATAAGCGCATGACCTATGCTAACCTCGTCCATCCAAGGAATCTGTTCATTGATGTATCTCAGATTCTCCAGACTGAGGTCATGCCCGGCATTCAGCCCGAGTCCGTAGTTGCGGGCTGCTTTTGCTGCATCCACAAAAGGTTTGACTGCCGTTTCGCGGTTTTCGGAATAAGCAGAGGCATACGGTTCTGTATATAGCTCAACACGGTCGGCACCGATTTTGGCTGCGTATTCAATCATTTCTATGTCTGTACCTACAAATATGGATGTGCGTATGCCGTTCTCCTTGAATCCGCATACAATATCTGTGAGGAAATCAAAATTAGCCTTTGTGTCCCAACCTGCATTTGACGTAATCTGTCCCGGTTTGTCCGGTACAAGCGTGACCTGTGTAGGTTTCACTTTTATTACAAGATCCACAAAGCTGTCCTGCGGATAGCCTTCAATATTGAACTCTGTGGAAAGAATCGGTTTTAAATCGATCACGTCCTGATAACGTATATGCCTTTCGTCCGGGCGCGGATGTACAGTAATGCCGTCAGCACCGAATTTCTCACAGTCAAGAGCAACTTGAAGCACGTCGGGGTTATTGCCGCCGCGTGCGTTACGGATGGTTGCCACCTTATTAATATTTACACTTAGCTTTGTCATTTATTGTTGAAACAAGTTTTATTAATCGTTTTGAGTATATCTTTAAAATTCAGTATCTTTGCGCCGCTGCATGTTCAATCATGCTTTTTCACTATTGCAAAAATACGCATTTTTTCATATAAGGGAGAAAACGCAGTAATAATTTGTATAAAAATAACAAAAACAGATGTGGCAGAAACAGTTGAAGATAGCTCTTGTGGGAAGTATATACCAAGGACAGATGGCGGATGTCGTGCAGAGACTTTTTGATGCAGCCTCAATTTACAATGCAAAGTTTGTTATTCCTGATACCTTTTATAATTTCTTGCGTGACAGTCTGTGTGTCAATATACCTCAGTGCGAAATCTTTTCCGGCAACGATTTCGAGGCAGATGTCATTGTGTGTATCGGGGGAGACGGAACGTTTCTCAGTGCTGCAAGCAGAGTGGGGAACAAGCAGATTCCCATACTCGGAATCAACACGGGTCGCCTTGGTTTTCTCGCCTCTTTTTCGCCGGACGATGTGGAAGACGCGGTAGCTTGCATCTGCAATGGCTCTTACTCTGTCGAGGAGCGTAGCGTGCTCAGTCTTTCATGCGATGATTTTGAACTGGGCGGCTATCCTTATGCTTTGAATGAGATAGCCATTCTTAAGCACGACATTGCCTCGATGATAAGCATACATACCTGCATTGACGGAGAATATCTCACCACTTATCAGGCTGACGGACTGATTGTCGGCACTCCCACAGGCTCTACCGCATATTCACTTAGTGTCGGAGGACCAATCATTGTGCCTCAGAGCGATACGGTGTCTCTCACTCCCGTGGCTCCCCATAGCCTGAACATGCGTCCTATTGTCCTGTGCGATACGGCGGAAATAGAATTGTGCGTGGAGAGCCGAAGTCATAACTTTCTGATTTCTGTTGACGGACGAAGCAAGAGCTATCCCGAGAACATACATTTGCGTATAAGAAAAGCCGATTATGCAGTGAAGGTCATCACTCGTCCGAAAGAAAGTTTCTTTTCCACTCTCCGAGAGAAGATGATGTGGGGAGCGGATAACAGACAAAAATAAGACAATGAGATGACAACACTGTTGTCGGATGTTTTTTTAGCTTTGTGGTTTCATCCGCATACCGCCAATTAATAGATTCTGATGAAAATTAAGAAAACGAAATACCCGATAAGGCAAATAGCCTTATGGCTGTGGAAATATCATGAGGGTTGCAGAAGGCAGGCTCTGATAAATGTGTGTGTCGGACTCTTGCAAGTCGGGGCCGGACTGTTGTGGGTGGATTTACTGAGGCGGATGACAGACGTTGCTACCGGTGCCGCATCCGGAAATCTCTTGATGATGGTCGGGGCATTTGCCTCTGTACTAGCTTTCGAGTTGCTGCTGAACATCGCCTCTGCGTGGATACGTGCCGTACTTGGGGTGCGTACCCGGAATAATATTCAAAAAATCTTTTTTGCCCGTCTGCTCAGATGCAGATGGAACGGAGTGGATCGGTTTCATACCGGCGATGTCTTGAACCGCTTGTTCGGCGATGTCAGAGACATAGTGGGGCTGATGACCGAGCTCCTTCCTGCGGCAGTCGTCATTGTGGTGCAGTTTGTCGCTTCTTTTGTCTATCTCTATTCTATGGATTCTACCATTGCTCTTATTTTGGCAACCGTTTCTCCTTTGTTCATGCTTCTCAGTCGCATTTATTTCAGACGGATGCGCCGTATTGTGAGACGGATAAAAGATACAGACAGCGCGTTGCAGTCGATTATACAGGAATGTTTGCAACATAAGATGGTTGTGAAAGTTTTTGGACTGGAAACGGCTATGACAGACAGACTGGCAATCAGTCAGCGTCTGTTGTGCAGACAGGTGAAAACGAGGGCACGTTTGGCTGTCTTTTCAAGGACACTGATAAACATCGGTTTCTCGGGCGGTTTTTTCGTGGCACTTGTCTGGGGCTTGTTCCGGTTGCAGGAGCATCTTATCACAGTAGGTATGCTGATGGCATTTGTACAACTGATAGGCAGAATACAGCGTCCAATCCTCGACATGGCGCGTCTGTTGCCTTCATTCGTCAACTGTCTGGCAGCTTCCGACAGGCTCATGGAGCTTGAAGATTTGCCTTCGGAGGCTGTGGGCGATATTTCTGCGGTTGACGGTCCTGCCGGGATTTCCTTTAGAAATGTCTCATTCCGATATACGGAGCAGGGGCATGATGTGCTCCGAAACTTTACGCATGATTTCGCGCCGTCCTCTTTTACTGCCGTGTTGGGCAAGACTGGGGCAGGGAAAACCACGCTTGTCCGCCTTATGCTGGCACTGATAGAGCAGTCGGAAGGCTCTGTCACGCTTTATTCTGGTGGAGAAGGCAAGAGCGGCATACCGGTTTCTCCTCTTACCCGATGCAATTTCTCATACGTTCCGCAAGGAAACACCTTGTTCAGCGGCACCATACGCGAGAACTTGCTTTTAGGAAATCCGTCTGCCAGTGATGAGGAAATTCGGAGAGCTTTGCACATTGCTATGGCTGATTTTGTCTATGATTTGCCCGACGGACTCGACACTCGTTGCGGTGAGCAGGGAGGAGGGTTGTCTGAGGGACAGGCACAGCGTGTGTCCATTGCTCGTGCCGTAATCCGTCCATGCAGGATACTTCTTCTCGATGAGGCGACATCGGCGCTTGACATGGAGACGGAATGTGAACTTCTTAGGCGGATAAAGACGAACATGAGTGGCATGACTGTGATTTTTATCACTCATCGTCAGGCGGTGGTTGACTTTGCTTCCGAATGTCTGACGCTGGAATGTGCGAATGATTAATTAGGTTGTTAATTTGTCTCTGGAGAAACCGGATTTAGGCATTGTCATATTTGATGATAGAAGTTCCCATAATAAAATTTTTGAATACGTTTTTTTAAGGGGAATTTTTTTTCTGACAAAATGAAGATGTTTTTAGCTGTTGTGATTTCTTTTTGCTTGTTTTAGAGGTGTGATACTGTCTTTCTGATTTTGTTAAATGTTAAAATTCCAAGCCCTCTGGAACGCTTCAAAATGAAGCGCATTGAACTTTTCTCGAAGAACGGGGATTTTATGCGTAGTTTCTAAAGGCTCTGTGAATTGTGAAATAGTGTTTCATTTTTAGACGATTCTTTTACATTTATTTATTCTCGGCGAAGAGTCTTTGGAAAAAAAGTACTAAGTTTTCAAATTTCCAGCGCACTGTCGTCACATTTTCAGCGCGCTGCAATTTTATTTTCAGCGCAGTAGAAATTTTTTCACTGTGCGCTGAAAATTTGAAAACAGTGCGCTGAAAAGAAAAAAACACTGGGAAGCGGAGAAAAAGACAGTTTGCTTCGGTTGAAGTGTTAAGAAGTGTATAATTCGCGGCTTTAGAAGTCTTGCTAAACAGAAACCTAAAAGTGGGTGATTTTGAAGTGGTGTTTGAGGATGAAAACAGTAAGTTTGGATGTAAAATATTAATAATCAATAGATTACTAAAATACTTGGATTTTTCAAAAAATTGCGTCCGGCGCGTTTTTTTGAGTATTTTGGAGGATTTTGTATTTGCTTGATTTTCAATGATTTATCTTTAAACAAAAATTTTATTCTTTTTGCCTCCGGCGAAAAATCGCTCGAAGTGTTAAATTTTCATTTTTGGCGAAAATATCATTTTGTCAAAATTGGGAATTTGATTTATGTCATGTTTTTGCTGCTTTTGTAGGTGTACTCAATATCTTTTTAGTGGATGTATTTAACGCACTGCTTCCCCATTAATGAAAAATGTAAATGTATGGCTTGTAAATACGAATAAATGATTAACTTTGCGCTGAAAACTATATAGACTGTAACAGTCAGGTAATTAATAAAATTCAAATGAAACTAAAACATTTATTTCCGATTTTTGCTATGGCAATAACAGGAGCTGCTTGTTCATCGTCGGACAGCGGTATGGGCATTAAGCCGGAGAACATGGACAAGAGTGTGGCTCCGGGAACAGATTTCTATCAGTATGCTTGCGGTGGTTGGATAAAGAACAATCCTCTGAAGCCTGAGTATGCGCGCTATGGCAGTTTTGACGTAGTGAGCGAGAATAACAGAGAACAAATCAAGGCACTTATCGACGAATTGTCGAGCACGGAACATGAGCGGGGAAGTGTGGCTCAGAAGATAGGCGATGTCTATTCTATGATGATGGACTCTGTGCGCCAGAACAAGGATGGATATAAGCCGATTGTGGCTGATTTGGAGCGCATTGCCAATATTGAAGCGCGTGAGGATATTATGCCGGTGATGGCTGAATATGGACTGAAAGGTAGCGGACAGATATTCGGAGCCTATATAGGTGCCGACATGATGGACAGCAAGAAGAACATTCTTGAAGTTTGTCAGGGCGGTCTCTCACTCGGTCAGAAGGACTATTATCTCAATGACGATGAAGCCACTGTAAAGATACGAGAGGCATTCAAGAAGCATATCGTGAAGATGTTCATGCTTGTGGGTGACAATGAGGAAACTGCCACTCGCAAGATGCAGTCGGTGATGGATTTGGAGACACGCATGGCGAAGGCTTCAAAGAGTAATGTGGAACTTCGCGACCCGGCTGCAAACTATCATAAAATGTCATATTCTGACTTTAAGAAAGAATATGCAGGTTTTGACTGGGACAAATATTGGAGCATAAACTTCATTGAGGATTTGGATGAACTCAACGTGGCTCAGCCGGAGGCACTCAAAGAAGCTGTGGCGATACTCAACGATACACCGGTTGAACAATTGAAGGACTGGTTGCAGTGGAATCTGCTCGATGCAAGTGCAGGAATGCTTGGCGATGAAATTTATCTTCAGAACTTTGACTTCTACAGCCGCACAATGTCGGGACAGCAGGAGCCTCAGGCTCGCTGGAAGCGTTCTGTAAGTGCTGTGAACGGAGTGCTCGGAGAGGCTGTCGGAGAAATGTATGTGCAGAAATACTTCCCTGCAGAGAACAAGGCACGTATGGAACAGCTTGTCAAGAACTTGCAGGTGGCTCTTGCTGAGCGTATCGATGCTCAGGAATGGATGAGCGACAGCACCAAGATGCGTGCAAAGGAGAAGCTCGATGCGTTCTATGTGAAGATTGGCTATCCGGACAAGTGGCGCGACTACAGCTCACTCGACATTGATCCGTCGAAGACGCTTTATGAGACAATGCAGAATGTGAACGTATGGGCGAACAAGCAGGAAGTGGAGCGCAAGTATAAGAAACCTGTGGATATGGAAGAATGGTTCATGACTCCTCAGACAGTGAACGCTTACTATAACCCTACTACAAACGAGATTTGTTTCCCTGCCGGCATATTGCAGTATCCGTTCTTCGACATGAGCGCAGACGATGCTTTCAATTACGGAGCGATAGGTGTAGTAATTGGTCATGAAATGACACATGGATTTGACGATCAGGGTCGTCAGTTCGACAAGGACGGTAACTTTAACGACTGGTGGGCTGAGGGCGACGGTGACAAGTTCAACGCACGTGCAAAGGTGATGTCTGATTTCTTTGATAAAATCGAGGTATTGCCTGGTCTTAACGCAAACGGAAAGCTCACATTGGGAGAGAATCTTGCCGACCACGGAGGTTTGATGGTGGCATACACTGCTTTCAAGAATGCGACAAAGGACAATCCGCTTCCTACCATCGACGGACTTACTCCTGACCAGCGTTTCTTCATTGCATACGCAAGCGTATGGGCGCAGAACATCACGGAAGAAGCTATCAGAAAGCTTACCAAGAGCGACCCTCACTCTTTGGGCGAGTGGCGTGTGAATGGTGCGCTGCCTCATATTGATGCGTGGTATGAAGCTTTCGGAATTACGGAGGACTGTCCGCTTTATATTCCGAAGGAGAAGCGTGTGACAATATGGTAATCTACTACCTATATAATATATAGGAAACGGTGCAGGAGACTGCATCAAGGAATAAAGGAATCCGGAAGCCTAATGAAAGCTTCCGGATTCCTTTATTTTTTGGGGGAGTGGGGTTGGTAAAATATTTTGTAG
>JAGASY010000114.1 GCA_017621515.1 Bacteroidaceae bacterium | reverse complement strand
GACAGACTCCTCCGTCGCTACCGCGCCACCTCCCCTAACAGCTACTCTTTGTACACATTTTTATGATTTAATTAATTAATTGATTGTCAATTAATTAATTAAATCATAAAAATGTGTACAAAGAGTAGCTGTTAGGGGAGGTGGCGCGGTAGCGACGGAGGAGTCTGTCGAATACATCCTAAAAAATTGAGGAGTCCGTGAATACACTTAAATCCATGAAAACTTTGTCGAATGCACTTACAAAGACAATAAAAACAGTCAGTCCGAGAAGTTTCTACGACACAGCCGTGCAGCTTCTTCATCGGGCAGACACTCCATCACCCCCACTCTCACTGCCGCCACGACTTCGGTCAACGTATCGCAGAGAGTGTCATGGAGCGCACGGTCTCCCCTGATGACGGAACATCCGGGGAGCAGCACTGTGAATGCCTGCACATCCTCACAATGTATGAAACGGTTCTCGCTTCTCTGGCGGATAAGTGCAATGCCCCTGACCCGGCACGACATGTTCCTGTAACATGCAGTCTTTCCGCTCCACGGAGTGCCATAGACCGTCACGATTCCATCCTCCATACAGATGACAGGGTTATCATCATTGAGCAGTTCGCACCCTTCGAAGCACTTCATCCATAATCCGGAGTGCGTACTTTTTCCGGCTCCGCTCCTGCCCATGAAGATGTATGCGCCGCCGTCAAGGCAAACGGTGGAGGCATGGAGAGACACGGCTCTATGGGGTATGATCGCCTGCGAATAGGCTATGCGAATCAAATTGCTCAATGCAGTTCCTCCACACTCCCCATCCCTACCGGCTACAATGCAGATGTCTGTGAACGAAGCATCGGCATACATAGAAAGTTTGTTTTCTGGATTCATTATCACAGACGACTCTACAATATATCCATTTCCGTGTTTCCACAGACGGATAGTATTGGAGTGGTCTGTTGACTCCTCTGTTATCAAATGGCATTCATCCGGACGAGAAGCGGGTGCATCGCATACGACACGACAACGGAACAGGCAACACTCATCCGGCACACGGTCGCACGCGAAAGGGGAGAACGAAGGCAGAAGCTCGTGAATATCCGTCTTTTCATTGACACTTATCCTGAACACAAACCCCGCCACACGGTAATAATATGTTTTATTCATCTTAATTGTCCCAATAATAGTTTAGAGAAAATCCAGAAGCTTTCGGAAGCCGCATATTGCGCTGAGAAAACTCCGTTGCGGAAAAAAGAACCGGAAGTGTTCAGCTTGTGTTTCCATGCTGCCTCCTCCGCACCTGTACATTTGCGGACACGGATACCGAAGTTTCCTCTGTCGAGAACCATGCCCAACAATCTGTCCGCATTTCTGTCGGGGATGCACCCGTATGGTAAATCAGAAAGGGCAAGCCCCAGATGTTCGGTCAAGAACCACAAGAGCAGATTGTTCCATTTGTACAAGCCTATTCTCCGGAACACATATTTCAGTTCTTCTCCGTCCACGGAATCATGCAGACAATGGCAGGCACGCGCCATATCGCACAGCTGTCGCAACCCTATGCCAAGCCCCAATGTATGTTTAAGAATATGCGTACTCAGCATCAGCAATGTCAGAAGCGGAGAAGGAACTGTCACAGACATGGAGTCGTCCTCAGAAGAAATACAAGTTCCGACAAATCCTGCTTTTTCCGTCAAGTCGGAAAGATAGCTACGAAGAAAGGGGCTATGTATATCGAACAATGAGAGATGGTGTTCTACATTTATTCCATTCCAACAATAGAGACGAGCCTTATCCGAGGCCTTTTCTACATCCACATTATATTGTCGGATGAGTCGGCAAGCAAGATTAAAATCTGTCTTTTCCGGAAAATACAAATCTATATCTCCGCACTCTCGTAACAATGGATGCTCGTACATTCGTGCCACTCCCTGCCCTTTCTGAAGTACAGCCCATATACCATGCTTGTCAAAAAGGTCTATGAGTTCGGCAAGCACATGGTTCATCTGCCTGTTATTGCGCTCTATACAATCAATTTCAGCCACCCACCGGCACATCAGATTCAATGGTGGAAGGCAGTCTCCCGGAATATGATGAAGCCCCCTATATACGATGCCCACAACCGTTTGTTCGGCGGACATGACAAATATCTTTCTCCAACTTTCAGTTGACAAAGGAAACACAGACAAGTCTTCAACATCCTGTTCCCACAAACCGGCTCTCAACAGCCTCAGAAAGACTGTCTGCTCCTCGTCAAGCAGAAATTTACTCATCGGCAAGAATCAGTCCAAATTTTCTCCAGCAGTCCAACAAACGATGTACATCCGCCTCTGCTCTTTCCACATCTACTTCATAGGTTTCACATAGCCACTCCACGAACTGTTCCGGTGTGAAGTCGGTATTTCCCGCTTTCTGCCACAACATGGCAGCACTCCGGTTCATATAGAATACGTTGGTCGTATTGGATTGTCCCGTACACACATCGACAATCATATATCTATTACCAATCTGTCTTAATTTATGATTAGGATTTAATTTCATTGTAATATCTTTCTATTGTTTTTCTTGTGAACGAAGTCCGAATTGCTTCTTAGAACTTCTTACCAGTCAATATTGCTGTTACGGTAAGGCATACAATCTTTATGTCCAACACAAGTGAACGATTGTGCAAATATTCCAAATCAAGCCTGAGACGTTCCAGCATCTTCTCCATCGTATCAGTATAGCCGTTATAAAGCGTAGCAATAGAAAATACTCCGGGACGAAGCGCATAAAGCAACTCATAGTCGGGATTTATCTTCATAATCTGGTCGATGAAATATTTACGTTCAGGACGATGTCCCACAAACGACATATCTCCGCACAGCACGTTCCACAACTGAGGCAATTCGTCAAGATGGTGTTCGCGCAGGAACCTGCCGGTACGCGTAAGCCTGTCGTCATGGTCTTGACAAAGCTTAGGTATTCCCTCCTCCTCTGCCTCCATAATCATGGAACGAAACTTATAGATATGAAACGGTTTGCCATATCTTCCTATACGCTCCTGAGAGAAAAACACTTGTCCTCCATCCTCGCATTTTATGGCAACATAGATAACAAGGAAAAGCGGAGAAAAGACAATCAATCCAACCAGTGCTATCACAATGTCAGTCATACGCTTTACGGCAAGTGAAACGACAGACATATTACCATTTGCTTTCCCCTCTTCAAGTTTTGTTGTTTGTGTCATCCTGTCAAATATTTTGTTAGACAGACAAGCCTGTATATACTTGTCCCATTTGTTCTTTCATCTACTTATTTTTTTCTGTCCATCAAGTCTTGATAAATCTTGATACACCTATCCACCATTTTCTTCTTAGTAAACATATTTCTGTACCGCTCGAAAGCATTCCGAGAATATGTCTGATACACCTTTCGGTCATTGGTTATCTTCATAATGGCATCGGCAAGAGCTTCGGAGTCTTTCGACTGAACATTCAGTCCCGACACACCGTGCTCGTTTACCCACGACACACCGGAATGAGGAATCAAAGTAGCCACCACAGGTTTTCCAAACGACATTGCCTCCACCTGTACAATGCCAAAAGCCTCGGTCTTCTGCACAGAACTGAGACAGAACAAGTCGCATGCCTCATAATAGGCAGACAACAGTTCGTCAGGAACAAAGCCGAGAAGCTTCACTTTCTCATTCAGTCCGAGACGATCTATTTGTCTCTGGAGTTCGTCTTTCAAGTCTCCCATACCTCCTATCAGCACCACGAAGTCATCACTCAGATAACGAGCCGCATCCACGAGATAGCAGTATCCTTTATAGGCAACAAGTCTGCCCAGTGAAAACACAATTTTCCTCCCGCCGAAACTGCGCTTGACAGACTCTACCTTCTCCGGAGTGGATGACATAGCATCTACTCCTATCGGAAGACAAGCGAACTTCCACGACATGCCGCGGAGATAAGGCGACTCCTCAAGATATATGGGAGTAGTGCCAATGATGACATCGGCGCGGCGGAGCAGCCACTTCTGCAAAGGAATGTAGAACTTCAGCAACATCTTCTGCTTGCAGATATCGCTGTGCCAATGTACCACTACTTTACCTTTATATCCGGAAAGGAACAATGCCAGACATGCCATCGGGTCTGGATGATGTACATGCACGATATCATAACGGCGACATATCTTGTGCAGAAGAAGTATCATTTCGGGCGAAATCATTGTGGCTGCCTTCTTCATCCATGCCCTGCATATCATCAGCCTTGCATAATCGTTTATCACCATTGTCCTGCCACCGTTGATATTCGACGCACAAAGCATATCACACACGACACCACTCTCCGAAAGTCCGGTCATCAAATCATACATCACCTTTTCCACCCCTCCCTCTACAGGATAGAATTTTCCCAATTGCAATATTTTCATCTTTCAGTTGTTTTCTCTATTCCCCTATCTCTTTATAAGCTCATCATAAAGCTTCAAATAATCCATATAACGGTCGTCCTTCCTAAAATGCGCCAGCGCATACTTCCTGCACAAATCCTGATACGTTTCTTTCCCCTTACTCTCGATAGTCCGCACAGCACGAACAACTCCTTTCAAATCACCTTGCTCCACAATGAAGCCAGTATGCTCCGTTACAGCCTCAACACTTCCTCCTGTACGATAGGAAACCACAGGTGTGCCACAAGCAATAGATTCCAAATTGACCGTGGGATAGTTGTCCTGCCAAGTAAGATTGACAAATACTGTTGCAGCGGAATACAATTCAGCCAGTTGCCGGATATTTTCTGTCCGTCCAATACCAATGATGTTCTTAGGAAGTCTGTTTTGAATATCTTTCCCCACACCCACCAATACAATTGTTTCATTGTCATTTAGCATTCCCGCCAAACGGATAAAGTCATTCAGACCTTTCTCCTCACTCCAGATACTTGCCACACCAAGTATTATATATGTAGTATGCAAACCGTATTTCTCACGCACAGCATCAGTGTGACAAATATCAAAGACACTTGTATCAATGCCGTTGTGTATGACACGGAAATCGTAACCATTGAAAAAAGATTGCCTCATTTCATCCTTTATCCAATCAGAAACAGGAACAACCGTCAACTTGTTTTTGGAAACTAATGTGAATGCAGCCTTCTTGTCCTGGTAATTAAGCGCAGAACGGTCGAACAGCAAAGATGCCGGAAATTTATGCTTCTGCGAACACCTGCCGCAGCCTGTCTGCCATCTGTTGCAGTTGATATATGAGTAATAGTAGCAATGTCCTGTATAAAGCCAACAATCGTGTACTGTCCATACAACAGGAATACCTGACCTTGAAAGATAGTCGAACAATATGCGATAGTTCAGAAAATAGCCGTGAATGTTGTGAATATGGATTATATCAGGACTTATCTTTTCTATTTGCCTAATAAAAGCCTTCGTAGCGCAGTCAGACGATAAACCATGGCGGTCAAAAAGACGCGTCATGATGCCATGCCATGCTACACTCCATCTGCTGCCTACAGGTATCAGTTTTGATTTGCAGGGCTTGATGCCGTCACGTCCCCTGCTGTAGGCTATATAGCTCTCCCAGCCGTTCCGCATGGCAAACTCACCTATTTCCTGCATGATACGTCCTGTGGAGGTATTCACACGCAGCACCGGATTTATCTGAAGCAACTTTTTCATTTTTCTGTCAAAGAAACGAAAAGTTCCACCCATCTCTTCATCACAGATTCCTCCGAATAAGTCTCGGTCACTTTGCGTGCATTACTCCCCATAGCCTTACGTTCTTCCTCGTTCTCCATCAGGCGCATCATAGCATTGGCAAGTCCTTCGATGTCGCCGTTTTTCACCAATAGACCGTTATGTTCGTGTTCAATAATCTCGGACGGGCCGCAAGGACAATCAAAAGCCACACAAGGTACTCCACATGCCATTGCCTCAACCAGTACCATACCAAATCCCTCATAGTTGGAACTCATCACAAGAAGAGAACTATTGAGATATTCGGCTGTGATATTATTAGTCGGCTTGTTTATATAAATACTGTCACTCACTCCTATATCAGCGGCAAGTTTCTGCAACATATCATGCCATTCGCCCTGACCAAAAATATCAAGATACCAACCGGCAAGTTCAGGATGTCTATTCATCATCAGCCCCCAAGCCTTAATCAGATTGTCGAATCCTTTCTGATAATCGAGTCGTCCAACTGCTATAACACGTTTATTGGTAAGTCGCGATTTTTCATGCGGTATCACTCTGACGGCATTTGGAATAACACAAAGACTGTTGAAATACCCCCAGTTTTGAGCATCCTCTTCTGTAAGAACTACAAAACGGTCGAAACGGCGGACCAAAGCGGCATCCATGCGTGAACGAATATGATCGATAAAACCAATAAGACCTTTGCGCCCATACTGAAGACGGAAAAAACGACAGAAATGCAACTCTAATACTTTGCGACTGCCATCCTTCAAACTTGGAATGAACGAAGATTCCGATGGAAAAAGCGAGACTACTATATCAGCAGGATTATCACGAAGATATTCAGCAAGACGCACCTTATGACGGTGGCGGCGGAGAAGATAGCCCGATATTATAGCAATCGGACTTTTACCTTTATCCTCCTCATAATTTATTTCCAGATCTATTATTTTCACCTGTGGAGGAAAACTATAAAAAGTGGGCCGATGCATTTGATCAGTGGTGATGATTACAATCTCATAGTCTGTGTTTACAGAAAGCCACGACACCTTGTTTAGCAGCACCCGCTCCATACCGCCCGGATTATACAATGCCCGGATGCAATAAACTATTCTCATGCTTTGCCAAGTGCCCTTTTAAGAAAACCGAAGAATTTGATATATGCGAGTGCATAGTAGGGATTTGTCAGCGATATTTTACAAATCCACAATTTTTCGCGCAAACTCTTTCTTGTCCACGGCTTGGTATGACCTATAAAATGAATTACACGGATTTTTTTGTTTTTTCCCTGTCGCCAGCTATATCCAAAACGACGTATGTAGTGATGGAGAAAGTCAGCGAAAATATTATAGCCTTCATCAAGAGCAAGCGAACTGTCATATTCCCAATCCAGCAAATAAGCATGCAGCACATCCTGATCGCCTACATTTTGTTCCTTATCACGAAATTTTTTGATGACTTCAGGCGCCAACTTCACCAGATCAGTCTCCACTTGTTTATCGGGTTTGACAACCATAAGACCGGAATTGAACGTAGTCCAGCCACAATATTTGCCGCCGGAAACCACCGCAGAAAAAGGAGGAGCATCGAACAGATTGTCAAGATTGTCAAGCACAATCATATCCGAATCAAGAAACACAATCTTCTCAAACTGCGTAAGTCCCCACACATGCAACTTGTCGAAGGTAAAAGACCAATGAGTATAAAAAAGACGACCTTCGTTGGTCGCTTCACTATTGAGAGTGTCGCTCATAAAACGTATGTACTTAATGCCGTATTTGTCGAGACTATCTTCGAGAGATTTATCAGCATCTTTCGACAGCATACAGTACAAGGGATATTGACAACTGTTCTCTATTAGAGACTGATTAAGAGCAAGAACACCCTTCAGGTAGCGTTCGTTGGAAAGTAAAGTTACGTATGCTTTCATGAAACCAGCTTATTTGTTTGAGGCATTCTCTTTTCTATCAGTCCCCACAAAT
Organism: Bacteroidaceae bacterium; assembly: GCA_017621515.1. Lineage (GTDB taxonomy): Bacteria > Bacteroidota > Bacteroidia > Bacteroidales > Bacteroidaceae > RGIG8745. The sequence continues at coordinate 11,312 of JAGASY010000114.1, read as the reverse complement.
AACGACGCGGAAGATCAAAAAAGATACCGGCTATAAAAGTAAACAAAATAAATAGTAAAATCATACCGACGGCTGCGAGCCCACTATAGGCAGCATAAACAACCGAACACACCGACAGAAAAACAGGAACCCATATAGCAGGACACGTGTGAATAAGATAAACTCCAAAATTAGAGCGTGCTATATAGTTAATCACCTGATTATAACCAGTCTTCATGCCGTTAAACCACAAGAAAAGTCCCACTGTACCTGAAATTACAAGAGGATTAAGGTAGGTCGCCGTCACCCCCTCTCTTCCCACAAAGCATAAAACGAAGTAAAGTACACAATTAAGTAATAGAGATACCCAATAAATGAGTAATCCTTTGTTGTGTATCGATGTTCCATAACGACGCACATATCCAGCAAGAAGATAAATGCCGATGAAAGAGACTGGCGAATATCCATAATCAAGATATTTGGTGCTTGCGGAAAGCCCGTACATAAATTCGAAAGCGAAAAAGGCAATCAGCATAAAGCCCCAGCGACGACGGCTGGCACTATCCATAAAAACATTCAGAACCGGAGAAACAATAAACAACAATGCGTAAGACTTCTCAAACCAGCAAGAATCGCCAAACCAGAATGAACGTGCAAAAATTCCAAGCACAAAAGACGAGATGCCTAAAGAGATAATAAGGATATACATCAGCAAATAGAACCAAAGGCATTGAAACACAAATCCCATAAAACTACGGAATGTGGCTCGGATACCAAACCAGCCAGAGATAAAAACAAAAACATTGACGCACATAACGCAGGCCAACTGCAGAGCAACTCGTCCTCCTGCAACCAATGGTTTATCAATAAATGAAGATAAATTAGGAGACCCCAGTGGTACAAAATTGGTATGTACCACCAGCACCATAAACATTGCCACCAACCGTAGCAGTTCAATATTCGACTGGCGAGGAGCAGCAAGCGCACTTGTTTTAACTGTTTTCAAAATCCTAATTTTTTCAGATAAACAGAAGACACACGAGGGTGATAATAGTACTGATAAATACTGTATTTATTATCTTTCGACATAAGGTGTGTCTTGCACATAATCCAACGGACAAAGTATTTGACAATACTTTTGAAATAGTTAATTCGTATTTCAGGGAAACGTCCCAGCTGATTATAATATTTCCACCAAAGACCACTGTGCGCCGACTTATTTTTACAATAAATCCATGGCTGATAGCCGGCATAATGTATAATTTTTGGAGATTCCAGTAAACTTCGAAGTTGCGGTCCGAATTCATGTTGTGACGCAGGAGTTACAAAAAACTGCACAAGGACACCATATTTATTTGGCAGAATTAATTTGGTGTTGCAGCATACATAATTTATAGTATCTTGATCTGGAAATTCAAGATTTCTTCCAATACCATACTCTATCAACCGATTCTTAATATTCTTTTCGCGCCAATATTCAAGATTAATCAACAAAACACCAGAGCTAATATATCTCAGCTTTCTGTCATAACCAAGTCGCTCATAAGTACTGTCATCATAACTCGGAATATCGAGGCATCCCGCCACAGAGACACCAGTTAAATTCATTTTGAATAACTCGTCAAGTGAGTCGTTGATAATCACATCACAGTCAATATATAGGACACGACTTATCGAAACGGGAAGGACATCAGGAAGCCAAAATCGAGACCATGCAGCAAGAGACCATTCGTTTGTGACTTTAAGTTCCTTTGATCTAAGACATTCCCCAACATCATATACGGTTACTGAATTTGATAGAGATTTCAGCAAATCAACATCGTCCTGCTTCAACTCGTTTCCCAACACATGTATATGAACATCATCATCCGACTTCATTGATGCAATAACCGATGTGATTGTCACACATGCGAAAGGCACATAATTATGATCCATGCAAAGTGCAAAATCTTTTCTCATTCCGCTAAGTGATTAAATGAAAATCTGAAATTCTTATTTCTTTTAGGAAATAGAATATTCTCAAACCTAACAACTTTCAACACCCACATCAATGCCAATGTCCCCAAAAGCAAAACTATCACAATAGTGAGAAGTGTAGGAATATAACCCCATTCCGACACATGCTGCAACAACATAGGAAAGCAACGCTGCAAAGCAAGAATAATGAAATAGTGCAGCAAATATATTTTCAAGGTATTTTTGCCTACATACTCAAAGAAATTTCCACACCGTCCCATACCACTCAAATATTTCATGCTTGCAAAAACAAAAAAAGGAGCTGCAAACATCGGTGCATAGCGATAGATTGCGATTGTCGGAACAAATTGACTCCTCGGTACAAAATACAGCAATTCAGCACAACCCCATATCAGAAATACACTCCAAAAGATTATGGGATTACTAAAAAACTTCTCCACTTCAGACAGATAGATACGACACAAGACTCCAAAGAGAAACACAGGATAATACTTGATGACCATCCCTATGTCCGAAGCCTTGAACCAGTCTGCCTGTACATCACCAATCAATTTGACAGCGATAAGTCCTATTATAATCAGACCGATGAGAATAGTTGAAAACACAGGTTTAATCAATGAGTTTCTGCTGCTGTAATAAAGTGAAAAAGCAAAAAACATAGATATAAAAAACAAAGTATAGGTAAACCAGTAACCAAATTTCATTTCATCAACAATAGCTTTAAAAAAATCACCTCCAGCGAACATTACATATAATACAAAACAAACAATAGTCGGCCATAGCAAGCTTAATGTTAGATTGCTCATCCGTTGCATAAACTTTACCTTATCAAAAGAGTCTTTCATTGCAAAAAAGCCACTGATAAAAAAAAATATCGGCATCGCCTGAACCGTAAGCCATTCAGCAATATCTGTATGATTCTTCATGAAGAAATAGTCGGAATGAGCGACCAACACCATAAGTATTAGTACTCCTTTCAGAATATCTATTTGAAGATATCGTTTTTTCATACTTGTGTAAGTAATTTTTTATTATTTCTTTTGCCGCACATAAAAGGCATGTATCGGTCAATAATATACACCACCGGTGCAAGGGCTACCAGTACAAAAAGGGCTAATACAGGTTGTGCAGGAACCGCAATAGTGGAAATTCCGGCTACCGACAATATTTTAACGATTGTGGTAATAGTTTTCGATTGCAATCCATAGAACGTCAAAGAGTGACGACCTACAAAGCTGAGACACTTGGCAATCCACAATGCATTATATTCTTCAAGTTTTATGCAAGTCACAACAAGAGGTACAAGTGCCAAGACAACATTCAGATAATAAGCCCCAATATTACCGTATTTGTTGAGATGGATATCAACTGTTGAATTCGATATTGAAAAAGCAAAAGTGACAAATATTGTCCAGGCTGCAAAAATGAGCCACCATGGACAGCGAGACATATACTGTTTAATACTTACGTAACCATCCAAACTCTTGAAAGCATATCCGGCATCAAGAATTAACAGCATCATACATGCAGTGATAATGTGCCATGGCAAATACTGATTTACAAATATAAGCACAACAATACCAGCAAAAAGGAACATCAGGCATACACTGAAACGAATCCATGAACATCCGATTTTTGATATGGGATAATACATGAGGCACATTACAAACAGACATGCCACAAACCACATATCATCACCGTGACCCGGTATCTGACAAAATAACCCCATCAATCGCTCTGACAAAGATATATGATAAGCAAAATATGTCAACAAAGCATTCAAAATGCCGAAACTAAAAACAGGTATAAGTAGAGCCTTAATTTTTCGCATCAAGAAATCGGCAAACGAATTATATGTTTTATATGTATATCCCGAAACAAAGAAAAAACCCGTCAGACACCAAGGCATTATAAGGGTATCATAAAACGGCACTGTGCACAAATGAACAATTATAATTCCGAACATACATATACCTTTGATATAGTCGAGCCATGCAAGACGCACTCCCGATGTCAGACTATACTTCATCTTCTGTATCGGATTTCTTGTAGTTTAACTGCAGGTTTACACACTCTTCCAATTTTATTCCCAAGGCTATAAAAATTGCAAAAATACAGAATATATCTGTCGCCACTTTAAACCAAACAGCGAGTTGAAGTACATAAAGGACCCCAAAAAGCTGTTTATTACGAGGAAAATACGAGCAGCAAGTCTGAGCAGCCCATGCCATAAATGCCAAAAAACTGAAAAGCATTATCACACCGCCATAGTAAATAAAGCGGAGATAGCCTACATCGGTAGCCATATAATAAAACTTATACCTCTTTCCGACATAATAGGGGTCCTTATCGGTTGAATCGATATAGCCATCGCCGACAATCCATGTGTGCATATTATCAGGAAAACGATACATGGATTTAAGCGATTCATTGGATTTAACTTTCCATTCACCCGTTTCCACAAGGGAGACAAAGCCTTCAAAACCAAATCGAAAATTTGTTCTGAATTTCAAATCGGTATTATACAACACCGAAATCACAAGAACCAATCCAACAACCGACCAACCAAGAAACCGTAAAGGTCGTCTGTAGTTATCTTTAATCCGCAATCCCCAAATACCGGAATTATAAAAGACATACAATAATCCAATAACAAAACCGACCATGGTAGTGCGCGATATCATATTTCCCACCACAAAAATCAGATATATACCTGCAATATACAGCAAATTAGCCCATAGTTTGAATCGCTCTATTATACTTCTGATAAAATAAAACGCACAGACTGATATCGCTGCCAAACGAATGCCTCCAGGGTCGTATGCACATCCAACACCGAAAAGGCGGTCGGCTCTACGAGCATATTCAACGTCCCCAGAATTAAGAAGATGCCATCTGACAAAGAAATTTTCTACTCCTTGATAAGAGTTGATGAGAAGAGCAAGTATGCACTGCATTGCTCCTGTTACAACAAGGTACATACAAATCACTTCAAAACTGAGTTCTCCATGAATTTTTTTGAGATACAATATCAGTGTATATGCTCCAATCAACCACACCAACATAGAGTAGATATAGGACACGAATGTAGTGTCGTTAGTATTATTTATTACAATGGCCATGAAACTCGTCAAAGACACACCACCTGCGAACAGCACAAGAAATATCAAATTGAACGCTTTTCCAACTCTACTCTTCATCGAGCGCAATAAGTAGAGAACAAACGGAGCCAATCCAACAACAGCCATTATCAGTTTTGTATTAATTGCCCCCAAATATACAGGAAATATAAATAAACTCGTGAGTATGACTCCAAGCGCCATCATCATATAATGCAGTAATTTCATCTACTTATACAATAAACCGTAATACACCTTTTTGAGAAGAAAAGAATAAAATGTAATGATGGCAAAACAACCATGTGCAGCACATAGCTGTATAAAGCGACTGCGCCCAGATATATACTTGTTTGCCGATATATACTTGTTTGCTTCTGGATACCACTGCTGCCATAGAGGATAGAAACGGCTGCAATCGTCCATCAGTAAAAACGGAAATTTTACTTCAAGTTTGAGAAACTCTAATTCAAGTGCATACTTGTCGCTAAAACGAGCTACAAGCCACTGTGTAAGCTCATCAACATTAGCCTGCAATTGTGCGAGATTTCTGTCTGTATAGTTACAACTGTAAGCATTACTATTAGTCTTGACATAATGATAGAACGCAGCAGGCAGATATGCTATTTTGCCAGCTACGGCAAAGAGTTTAATCATAGTAAGGTCTTCGCCCATTGCACACCCTGCCGGAAAACTTATATTATACTCACAGTAAAGACTGCGCCGTACCAGTTTGTTCCACACATTGAACTTCATACCACCGCCGAGCATGGCCTTGACACCCTCTTCGGTTGTTGCAAATTCTGGCTGAGGCATAAACAGTTCTGATTTTCCCATCGACAGAAACCAGTCGCACCATACAATGTCGGCATCATGCCTAACGGCATGGTTATACATACGTTCAAGCATCTCAGGTTCAACATAGTCATCGCTGTCACAGTGAAAGATATAAGCGCCCCGTGCCTCGGCAAGACCTGTATTTCGGGCTGCGGGGAGACCACGGTTGCGGTCATGTGATATGATACGTACTTTACGGTCTGGAAACCCGGCAGCTATGCGCTCCACAATTTCCATACTTTGGTCAGGAGTCGCATCATCTACAAAAATGAACTCAACCTCGGCAAGACTCTGAATCAACAGCGACCGTACGCACCGTTCAATAAAGCACTCCACCCCATAGACCGGCACTATTACACTAACCTTTATATCGTCCATAAACAAAATAACGAGCTATACCCTTGATACGTTTCCACAGCGAAAGAGAGTCCAAAAGCGAAGTCTTATCAAGAAAGAACTTGAAATAACGACGTTCATCGAAAATCGCCGACCTACGATAGTACTCCCACCAAAGATCAAAGGCGATACTGTAACGCTGCCACGGCTTATAGCCACTATAATGCATATTTCCACTTCTTCGTGCTCTAAGAATCTGTTCTTCTGTCATCCAAATGGGCAAATCGGGCTTATAGGCATAGAACTGTATATAAGCGCAGTCATTAACATTTAAATACGGTGGCAACATTACCTTACGTCCTGCACAGATAATATTGACTATGTCCTGATCCTGATATGTATAGTTTTTGGTAGCCTCCGCTTTAAACTTGGACACAAGCCCATCTGCCCGCATAGCTTTGAGATTGAGTATGAGAAACCCAGCCTGTAAATAATCCCACTTCGGAATCTTAACCACATCATTAAGATACTGCGTACAGAATGTATTCATGCCAATATCAGGAACTCCAGCGACATAAGCATCTCCAAGATCAATATTAAAAGCCTCGCTTAAGTCATTCTGGAAGATGATATCAACATCGGAGTATATTATCTTGTCGAACTGCGGCAAGATTTCCGGTATCAGAAGACGATAATACGTAGCCTTAGTTACATGGCGAATTTCATAAGCATCCTCGAATGAATTATCGACCTCGACCAGAGTAAGGTTACAGTTCTTGAATGGAGCAATTGCTCTACGCAGTTCCACTTCATCGAGGGTTACGGTCAGAGAATGGAGTACATAAATATCATAAAATGTATCAGAGTAAGCATTGAGAAGCAAGGAGGCGAAACATACACCTGCAGCTTCTATCAACTTATTATCGAAAGCAAAACAAACTGGTATTTTATGCATAATAATACATTTAATAGTTTTTATACTTACACTGCAGCTTAAGCAAAAACTTAGAAAAAATCATAATCGGATCCAAAACTATCACTAATTTCGTTGGATAGAACAACTTGCATCGACTGAATTCACGTTTTATAAAATTTCGGAATCCGCAGAGCACCTCACGATTGAAATTAGTCTTTTTTAGTTCACGAATCCATGCGGTCGTCATAAAGTGTAGATACTTTTCCTCAACAGCATTATATCTATTCCCAACCAAATCCCGAAGTTCAGCAAGCATCGAATTATATTGTGGCAATCTATAACCCTCATATATATTATATTTCACCTCATTAGGTAAAAAATAATGATAACCAATTGATTTGACTAAGAGAACCCGGCTTACTTGTTTCAAATAACGCAGCAAAAAGTCTTCATCTTCCATAAATTTATATGACGTATTCAATCTTAATTTATCATGCTTTTCAATAAGACTCCGCTTGAAAAGCTTATTCATCCGATAACCAACATAACCGTGTTTTACCAAAAGATTCAGGAAGAAAACTATATTGTCAATTACTTCAATATTTTCTTTAAGACTGCTAACCCAAGTTATACCATTTTCATCCTCAAAACGAAGATTTTGGACCACCATATCGTAGCTTTCAAAACCATAAGGAATGAAACTTTCGAGCCAGTTGGAATACACATAGTCATCTGAGTCGCAAAACGCAATCCAATCGCATTTCGCATTATCCAAACCAAGATTGCAGGCTGATGACACCCCTCCGTTTTCTTTATGAAACACTCGTACACGACAATCTTTCTCTGCATATTCATCACAAATCTTCCCTGAAGAATCCTTACTGCCATCATCTATTAACAGCAATTCAAAATCAGTAAATGTTTGGCTAAGGATAGAATCAATACAACGGTAAAGACACTTCTCTGCATTATATACAGGCACTATAACCGATATGTTAGGCTTATTCATACTCTGTTATTTCATTTTAACATCACCCAAAATAGCCTGTATAATATTCTCAGAAGCCGTTTTCTTGAAAGGTGGCAACAATGATTCACGGTAAAAATTCATCCGCTCTTCTTTTTTAGGATCCACTCCATCTATTACATTTTGAATAAACCGTTCCACATCATTTTCACATTTTGCAAGATCGTGCAAATAAAAAGCCTGCTTTGCAAAAGCATTCAAATCGGCAACATGGTTTTGTTCTTCTCCACGGACAATATACATAACCGGATTATGCGTATAATGGTATTCTACAGTAAAAGAACCACAGTCGTGAATCATGGCATCCGACATCTTGAACAAATCTACATATTTTCCTTCCTCCAATTGTGTATTAGACATTGTTGCCCATCTCTGGTAATACTCAGAAGTTCTTTGCTCTCCCCAGATTTCATTCAACCTGCCCCGTAACAACGGATGTGGCTTAAAAGCAAACTGTACCTTGTCACTGTATTTTTCTGCCATGAGAAACATAAAATCTGCATATTCCAAGAATGTAGAATACAAAAGCCAATTCTCTGGGGCTATAGAATGATGTGGTGCCCAAATGATTTTCTTCTTTGAATGTTCCTGACGCTTCCACGGATTACAGGATTCGTCAGAAGGCACAAGATATTCATCTGTCATGGGAAGTCCCGTCACTATCCCATTTTTGCATTTATTTCTCATCAACAACCGTGGCATCTGCATTACCTGTTCATTCTCAAAATACACCTGCCACGCTATATTCAGAAGCTGAGTGTCATACGCCCACTTTTCATCGACACTATGGAAAGCATAATTGACATAACAGAACAAAGCATACAAGTTCCTTTTATAATAAAATTGTGAAAGGACATTATTTTCGTATGTCTTCTGATAAAAAATAATATCAGGACAAAACATTTTTCTAAACCCAACAGCCTCATCTGCAATTATGTAAGCATAGCCTTTTTTATCAAGATATTTTTTTATATTCTCTCTATCATCCTCTTCTTCAGACCGTATTACTAACAATACAGGCATAAAACGCTCGTGATTCAACATCGTCACGTACAGTGCCTCCGATTTCCATGTTCCCAAACTCTGAAGAACAAACAGCACCTTAATTTTTTTTTTCCTTCTTATACACCATACCTTGTAAGGGGTGTAAAGAAAGCAATAAATCCTCCAGATAAGAGGATACAGCTTACATAAAATATGTTTTCTGAAAAAATAACTATACATGTCTTCTTAAAACTTTTTTACGAATGTATGACCATACAAGTTCCATAAACAACTGGTCTCTCTTCATATACAAAAGAAACATATAGATGGCAGTAGAACATATGCCCCCAAAAACAATCAGTACAATGTAATTCTTCACCACCAAGGAAAGGATTCCAACCGAGGTACAAGCCACCAAAGAAAGTCCGAGATAAGGCATAAAATCCCGAATCTGCTGCATATAGCCCAAATGAAATAACTTGCCTGTATAATAGGTATTTATATATACTGCAATTTGCGTATATATGATTTTCGACACACAAATTGCTAACACACCCAATGGAATTGAAATCAAAAGAATACCTACCGCTATGACTTTCTTGATAATTTCCAATTTTAGGAACAAGTCTGAACGTCCTTTCACTTGAAGCAGGTTAAGATTCAGCTGGCAGATATGATCAAACATCATGGCAAAACAAAATATCTGCAAAAATATCACGGCACCACTCCATTTGTCTGTCAATACACATAAAATCAGAGGTTTTGCCAACACAGCAAGTAGCACCATCAGAAAGAATATGCACATGGAAGTCAGTCTGATATATTTCCTGTACACCTCCACCAAGTGTTCCTCTTCATTTTGTATTCTTGCCAATATCGGGAAAGTAACCCTTTGAAGAATCCCCGTGATATTACTGCTTGGCAAAGAAGCAAATCCCTGTCCTCGCGTATAGTTTCCCAAGTCCCTAGGAGTATAGTAGCGTCCAATAGCAATAGTGGACATTTCTGAATAAACCGTATGCAACAGCCCCGATGCGAGTAGCTTACTTCCATAGGAGAAGAGGCTGTGAAATGATTTCCACGAATAAACCAGTTGTGGTCTCCAATGTGAGAGACACCATAGCAGTAAAGTACGTATGACACTTCCAGTTACAGACTGATAAACCAATGTCCATATTCCATACCCTTTCCAAGCCCAATACACTCCCATTGTTCCTGATAACAAAATAGCAACCAAATTAATGATACCCTGAGTCTTAAAATCAATACTAATGGTCAGTTTGGCAACCTGAACCACAGTTAAAGATGACAAAAGCAAATTGAAGGAGAGGATTCTCGTGATACCCGTCAACAAAGGCTGCTTAAAAAATCCGGCAATCAGAGGCGCAGCAACATACATTATTCCATAGCAAACTAATCCTACTATTACATTAAAATAGAATACAGTGGAACAATCAACCTCCGTCCTGTCTATTTTCCGTATCAATGCACTAGAAAATCCACTATCAATAAACGACTGGGAAACAGCCATAAAGATACCGAGCACAGCCACTACACCGTAATCGGACGGAGACAAAATCCGAGCAATAATCAATCCTAAAAAGAACTGAATTCCCTGACCAGAAAAACGCTCAATAGCGCTCCATTTCACCCCCGACAAGGTTTGCCGCCTAATCTCGCTCATCTAATAATCCGTTTAAACAGTCTTTTCCCTCTCTATTTATAATCGACAAAGAACTTTTTCCATAGCTTTTTACCCAATCACCCACTTCTCTATGTTCCGTGTTTCGGAAGAGAAGTTCAGACCGATGCGGAACACCGTGGTGCCGTCAGTACTAAAAGGAAGAGGGTATTCCCTGTCCATGATTTGCCGGAGAGCGTCTTCCGCAGTGCCATCAAGCTTGAACTCCATGACGTATGTATAGTCACGGCTCTGGAGCACCATGTCGATGCGACCCCGGCTCGTGTGGTATTCGGCGCGGACATATACACCAAGCAGCTTGAAGAGGATGAACAGCACATTCTGGTAGTGGTTCTCAAGATCCTTCACAAGCTCGTATGGGGTGTCGGAGAAGAAGCTCTTCAGGCGAGTGAGGAAGGCTTCAGGGTTGCCGGTACGTATTTCCTGCACGAACTTCTG
>JAGASY010000113.1 GCA_017621515.1 Bacteroidaceae bacterium | reverse complement strand
TGGATTGTGGAACGAACTTTCTCATGGCTGGAAAACTTCAGAAGGCTGACCATTGATTATGAATTCCTTGCTGAAACTGCGGAAACTATGGTACAACTTGCATTCATCCAAATCATGCTTAACAAATTTATCGAATGAAATCAAAACAGCTTCTTAGTAGTTTGGAGAAAATTTCAGTGCGCTGAAAATAAAAAAGCACTGGGAAGCGGAGAGACAGACAATGGGCTTTAGCCAAAATGTTAAGAAGTGTATAATCTCGTGTGTGAGAAGAGTGTTTGAGCAAGAACTGAAAAGTGAGTGAATTTTTGAGGGTATTTGAGGATGAAAACGGTGAATCTAAGTGTAATAGATTAATAATCAGTAGATTATCAGAATGCGGAAAAATTTCAAAAAATTGCGTCCGACGAGTTTTTTGAGGATTTTGAAAATTTTTGTATTTCTTTGATTATCAATATATTATCTTTTGGCTGAAATTTTTGTCTCTTTGTCATCGACAAAAAATTTCGTCAAGTGTTAAATTTTCATTTTGGACGAAAATATCATTTTGTCATTTTAAAAATTGGCATTTTAGCGTGTTTTCAGCTGTTTTTAGTGAGTGCATTTAGCAGACTTCTCCGTCTCCTTTTTCATATATCCATTGTGTACCTTCTTTTTTGTTCTTATCTTTACATCTTATTTATAAGAGATTGATTTCGGAATGGAAGAACATGATGCAGACCGGATGTGGGAAGATGTCGAGAACATATTCTTCTCGGCAAACACATTACGGTATAAATATACCTATTATTATAAACTGCTGAACAGAGTCTGTATAGAACTGGTGAGACCGCTGGCTGCGGATTATACGGATTTCTTTTCTCGGTTGCAAGCTGTATGCCGAATCACAGAACATCCGTTGCGGAATGTGGATGTTTTCAGATGGAGAGCACGTAGGGTGATGGACGAAAAAGAAGAGGCGAGGGAAGAGGCTTTTCTTGTGGATGCCAAAGCCTTTATGGAAGCTTTGGCGAAGTTTACCCGTACTCGTGTACCGATGAAACTGATGCGCAGTCTGCCCGATAGGCTTGTGTGTCCGGCTGTGGATGCGGCAAGAGGCAGGCGCAGAAAAAGGTGTCGCTTTGTGGCTGTCGGCAAAGACGAAAGATTTATTCATGCGGTCAGCAGAGAACTTCCGGGCGAAGAGGTTGTGAAGGTAGATTTTACTCTCAACGACCATACCCATTCTGCAGCGTCGCTCATTGAACGGGACATGCAGTTTAATGCTGTTGACTTCACCATTGATACGGAGAGAATTGTCTATCCTCGCATAATTGTGGTGAATCCGGATTTTCTGCTTGACATAAGTACGCTCACTTCCTGTGTGAAACCATACGGCAGCAGCCCTTTCAATTATTTTCTGAAGAAGTTTGATGATGTTTGCACTTCGTCCTACATTCTGCTCGGACAGCTTGCCAACCAGTTTCTGGACGATTGCGTGAATAATAAAGAAGCAACCTACAAGTCGTCCATGAAGAAGGCTTTCCGCGACTATGCGCTTGAATTTTCTGCTTGTCGGGATATTGACAGACGTTTTTTTGAGGAATGCGAAAGACAGTTTCTGAACATCAAGCAGACGGTCAGTTCTTTCTTTACCAATCCGGATTTTTCCGGTGACAAGAATAATATTCTGCTTGAACCGTCATTCTTTTGCGAGACGCTTGGTTTGCAGGGACGAATGGACTTCCTGCAAGGCGACTATAAATACCTGATAGAGCTGAAATCCGGAAAGATGGACGAGTATCTGAAGCGTCCGCGCGAAGAGCATCTGTTGCAGATGATACTCTATAAAGAGGTGCTGTACTATAATCTCGGAGTGAACAGGCTGGCTGTGTGCGGAAGTCTGCTATATTCCAAATACCCGGTGCTGCAAGAACAGCGTTCTGTGGCAGATATGGTTTGGGAGGTAATGACATTGCGCAATAACATTGTGGCTCTCGAAAGGTTGCTATGCGACGGTAAAGGCAGGAAATATGTTGAGCTGCTGACTCCTGAGAAACTGAGAAAGAAGGTGGTGAACGAGAAGTTCTGGACTCAATGGTGCGAACCTGCCATCAGGCAAGTGCTGGACCCGTTGCAACGGATGGATGACCTTACGGCTGATTATTTCCATACGTTCCTGCAGTTTGTGGAGCGTGAACAGTTTCTTGCAAAGGTTGGGGACGGAAGAGTTGATTCCACCCGGGGAATGGCAAGCCTGTGGAATGCGGACATTGATGTGAAAAGAGAAAACGGAGACATAATTGACGGACTGAAGATACTGGAAATACGCTATGGGGAAGAGGGGGCAGTGGAGGCTGTGGTGCTCTCTGTTCCGGAAGATGAATATTCCCGACCGAACATTCGCATAGGCGATGCTGTCATTCTCTATCAGCGCGAAAATGCCGATGATACAGCTGTCAATCATCAGATAATACGTGGCAATGTAGAAGAGTGTACTGACAGCCGACTGTGCTTGTTGCTGCGCTACAAACAGCGGAACTCGGAGATTTTCAAGAGTGATTCCACTTTTGCTGTGGAACATGACTACATAGAGTCTTCATTCCATTCGCTTTATACCGGTTTGTTTGCGCTTGTCACCGCTCCGGCTTCTCGCCGGGAATTGCTGTTGTGCCTTCGTTTCCCCGAAACGGATGCGTCTGTCTCTCTGCGCGGAAGCTATCTTAACCGGCAGATTGATGATTTGGTGCTCCGTGCAAAACAGGCGAAGGACTATTTTCTTTTGGTAGGGCCTCCGGGAACGGGCAAGACCAGTGTAGCACTGAAGTCGATGGTTGAAGAGTTTATTCAGGAGGGGAACACGATGTTGCTGCTTGCATATACCAATCGTGCAGTAGATGAGATATGTACGATGCTTGACCATATTGAAGGAGGATGCCCCGACTATATCAGGATGGGCAAAGAACTGATGTGCGCTCCGTGTTATAGAGACAAACTCGTGGGGCGCGTGATGGAGAAATGTGCAACCCGGCAGGAGATTGTGGAGCGATTGTCAGGAGTGAAGATTGTGGTCGGGACAGTGGCATCGGTCAATGGTGTGCATAGTTTGTTCAGGTTGAAACATTTCGATGTGGCTATATTCGACGAGGTGTCCCAGATACTTGAACCACAAATACTGGGGCTTCTTTGCGAACATGACGAGGATGGACATTGTGCAATCGATAAGTTCATCATGATTGGTGACCACAAACAGCTTCCTGCCGTTGTCGTGCAGGAAGAAGAGCAGACTTCTGTGGCTTCTGAACGCTTGCACAACATTGGTTTGAACAACTGCGCAGACTCGATGTTTGAACGTCTTCATCGTTTTGTGGATAAGCATAAGGACAGGTGTTCCGGTGTGGTCGGCTTGCTGAACAGGCAGGGACGGATGCATCCGGACATAGCTTCATTTGCCAGCAGACATTTCTATTCGGACAAGCTTCTTGCCGTACCGGTGAAGCATCAGATGAGATGTCTTCCATACACAGAATATACGGACAATGAGAAGTTGGTGGCTACTTGCCGCATGGTCTTCATGGACATTCCGCTTCCTTCCATAGAAGAGAGGCAACCGAAGTCAAACATTAAGGAAGCAGAGAAGATTTGTGAGATTGTGAAGACTCTCGTTGTTTTGTCCGAAAGGAACTGTGTGCCGTTTTCTCCTGCCAAACAAATAGGAATAATTGTGCCTTTTAGAAGACAGATTACGATAGTGCGCAGACAATTGGAGTGTGAAGGTATAGAAGATGCGCAAGATATATTGATTGATACTGTGGAACGGTTTCAGGGGAGTCAGCGCGATGTCATAATATATGCCACAACCATCACTCAGCCGTATGAGCTTGATATTCTTTCTAATATAGTGGTTGTTGATGGGAATATCATTGACCGTAAGCTGAATGTGGCTGTGACACGGGCGCGCGAACAATTGTTCATATTGGGGAACAGACCGCTTCTGATGCGCAATCCTATATATCGGGAGCTTATCGTGTATGCGGAGAATTCATGTAATGCCGTGCAGTAAAATCACAAAAGATAGCTGACAATATGATATATTTCATTATCAGATGTAGTTGTTCTTTCAATGGCAAAAAGATGTTTTTCGCTACTATCCACACAGAAACTTCCAGTGAAGCCTTCCGGCAGTATATAGGAAGCCTTCAGATTCCCTTCCCAGTCTATCTTTATGATATGGGCATCTGTAAATTCACCGGTATCCATGTTTTCATGTCGCCTATAGATATAGCAGTGGTTCTGAGTTCCATATATATGAGAATATCCGGTTGCCATGTGTTCTTCTTGCATCTTGTCCAGTATCTTCTGGAAATCTGGTTCATCCGTAAACGTGAGTATCTTCTGTAATTTCCCGTCTGTAGAATACAGTTTTATTAAGTCGAAGAAGAACATTCCGGCTACAATCCTGTCTTTTCTGCTGTTAAAGCAGATGACGGGGGAACAGATGTAATTCCTGTCGCACTCACCGTAGTCTATATCAGGATAAATCTCGTCATAGCACAGGTGGTTCGTCTCTGCATTGTAGATTTCCAGAGTATGCTCAAAGTTTATTTTTACAGGCTTCCCAATCCAATAGGGATGAGAGATATTTAGCTGATCCGGACGACTGATAGCCGACGGCATCTTTTCCCGGATGTCTTCGCCATCTTGTTTTACGGAGGCATATTTCATGGATGTGATGTCATAGCAGAGTACATCATCATGCTCAAAGTTGTTGTTTATAAAGTCAGGTTCAATCCATTCGTTATGTCCGGAACCAATGTGTGCAATGGAATTTTTATGTCCGTTATTCATGTTTATCGAATAGATGCAGGTGTGCGACTTCGCCATGATGACATACAGCAAGGAGTCATGACATGCGATTTTTGCCGGATACTCATCATAGAAAGAACAGATGCTGAAAGGATTGTGAAGACGGATAGATGTTGAATTCTGAATGTTCATGCAGACAAGTTGCTTGTCTTTTGTCGTATCTGCACAAGATACTGATAAGCATGTTGCCATGAATAAGAATAAATATTTTCTCATTCTTCGTATTTGTATTTTAAAGAAATTGGAAGTTGTCAAATGATTTTTGATAAATCTATTC
Source organism: Bacteroidaceae bacterium (assembly GCA_017621515.1). GTDB lineage: Bacteria > Bacteroidota > Bacteroidia > Bacteroidales > Bacteroidaceae > RGIG8745. The sequence goes on along the minus strand of JAGASY010000113.1, from coordinate 11,036 downwards.
CTATGATATGTGGATTTGCCGTCTCATCTTCATTTGCAGTTGGGTATCCTACGAAATAGACGATGTTCTGTTCTGTCAGAATTTGTGGATTATAATGGAACGACTCTAATGCACCGCTGTCCAGTTTTATAATCATGTCCTTGCTGATGGTTTTGTTGATTATCCAGTGATAGGCATTTATCTCTCCGCCTTCCATGTATTCGTCAACCAGCATATAGATATAATTCTCATTTTCCAGAAAACAATAAACTACGGCATAACTGTTCCGGCTCATCTTATTCATTATATCTTCTACATTACCTTTGAACAAATTGGAAGGAATCTCCAAATCTGTGAATGTTAATCTGTGGGCTAAGACAAGATTGTCCTGCTCTATCTTGTAGATGTCATGTATGAAGCTTTCCTTGTATGTCAGCACTGTTCCCTTGCCGAAGTTGTTTTCTTTTATAGGAATGCCGTATTCAGCATCAAGAAACTTCTCTTCTATGTCGAAATTCTTGTTTGTCCGGAACAGCGCGAATGTGTCGAATTGGTTATGTCCTGTCGAGAACCAATATTTCTCGTTGTTGCGTACAAACGAAACAGCTTCTATTTCTGTGGTCTTTTTGGCTATGAATTTACCGTAATAGTCGTATGTATAAACGGCTCCGGGAGCCAGAACCTCTACGGTCTTGTTGTTTTCATTTACAAAAATGTCGTTCAACTCAACAAATTCCCCTTTTCCATGACCGAGAGAGCCTATCTTATTGACCGGATGACCTTGTTTGTCATATCTTATAATGGCATTCTGTGTATAGAGAAAAAAGTTGTCCTTGTCCATACACAGGTTTGCGTATGAAGGCAACAAGGCTGATTCTGTTGTTTCCAGTGTGATGTCTATCTCTGGTTCTATTTTAACCTGTGATATATCTACTGCGCTGTTTTTGTTGAACGTATAGTTTTCCGTTTCCTTTTTCGAATTGCAGGAAAAGAGTAATACGGACATAAAGCATATAATAATTGTTGTTTTCATAAATTTAGAATTTGTTTTTGAATTGTTTGTTTTTTATTTGAGTCGGGATACACGATTGAAACTATTTTTCGGGTGTGAAATACAATAGAACAATGGAATTGTCATCAAGCTCTTCCGGCATAACCAAGTCCGTATCCGCATTGCCCTTCCGGCTTTCCATAAAAAGAGAGTACAGCTCTTTATCAAACAGACATACGAACTTATCTTTGGAAGTACAAATTATATTACTCCACAACAAAAAGTCCATGTCACATTGCCATTTGTACCCTTTGGCTTTGTATGTATCGTATAGTACATAATAGGGTTCTTTCTCTAACTGGTATGTGAACAGCAGAAATCTGTCGGTAGCGAAGATATCTCTTATTCCTTTTGAAATACCGCTTTGGGAAGCATAAGACATGGCTTCAAAAAACTCAGAGTCTGAGAATCCGCTGAAATCGTTTGCCGTGGCATGTCGTAAGGGGGTATTGAGGAGATAAGCGGGAGTGATGCCTGTGGATGATGCCGTATAAATAGTATCCGACATTGAAGCAATCGCCCATACTTTGTCGTTTGAGATAGAAACTGTTTGTTTATATCTTATAGGTACGTCTGATGTTATAATCTGTGGCAGCAGCTTCTGGTATTCAGAGGTAGCCATGTCAATGAGGGTGTAGTCGTATGGATTCTCCGAAGACAGGTCATTATGACACAGCAGATGTTCGTTGTCTATCAGGTACACCGCCTCGCAATCACTCATAACATCCGAAGAATATGCCCCCATGTATTTACCTTTGTAATTGTATTTCTTGATACCTTTCATTACATCGTATATATAGACCAGATTCTGTACGGTATCGACACTGAAATTTAGCAGGGTTATGTATTCAGAAGTGGCATTTCCCTTTCTGCCGATTGTACATACGAACTCACCGTTCTCTGTGAACTCAAATAATTTACTTTGATTGTCGAGCACAAAAATCAAGGAGTCCGCTATCACCACCTGCAGTACTTCTCCGACTGGATGTTTTTCTGATTGTTTCAAGACACAGGTTTTGAGGTTTGAACATAAATTTGGCTTTTGGGAAATGAGTGAATCCCATTCGATAGTGTTTACTTCGTCTTGGCTGTTGTTGTTTTTGGTAGAACAGCCGACAAGCAACAGAATAGCTGAAAATAAAATAAATGGTTTTATCATGACTTAATTGGTTTTATAAATTGACAGAAGTATGAAGTATAAGATTTTAGATGCTTTCTCAATACATTTTCCCTCTGTAGATATGCAGCTCACCATTTACGGCAATGCCGATAGCATAGATATTACCGGACTGGTCAAGACAGAATGAAGAAATCGGCTGGTCAATCTTGTATATCCTGTCAATTTCACCGCTATTGGAAATTTTGTAAATGGTACTTCTTGCTGTGGCATTTTCTATCTCTTCCCTGTCAGCATCCCATGACAAGGCATAAAAACAGTTGTCCGTAGGATAGATGTATGTGAAGAAAAGCTTTGCCCCTTTATCCATTGAGACATTGCTGTTCTTCACTGATATTTTGGACTGATTGGAATCGTACATTGGGAAATATATTCTTTTTGTCAGTTCTTTGCTTTTGAGTGAAACAAGGTCTATCACCTTGAAATTCTTGTATGCAATCATGATATTCTCATCGTTGGCTGAATAATATGCATCAAAAGCTTGGGTGACACGCTCAAAATCCGGCAGGTCGTCATCTATCAGACTTTCATCGAAATAGTTCTTGAATGATACTTCGTCATTGCACTTATCATAAAAGGTAAGCTGATATTCTCCTGTCTGATTTACTGTCAGTACGTTGTCTGTGTTCTCCAATATGTAGTTGCATTGGCTCAAATCTTCCGGAAGTGCAGTATGGAGCACTTTTTCATAATGGTCTGAGGATATGTTTACGGAATATATCCCATTGATGTCTCCTAATAGAATACAGTTCTTGTCACTTTTGAACTTGCCGTTGCCGAGAAGCCGAGGTAGCATAAATTCGTTCTGTCCTCTTCCTTTTTTACCAAGTTTTTTGATGAAACGGTTCGTTTCCGTAGAATAGATGTGTAGGAATCCATCTTTATCCTTGGGTTCAAACATAATTAACAGCGAATCTTTTACCATGCATCCTTTGGGGAATAGGGGAGGTTCTTCTTTGAAGGATATTTCTGTCAGCTTGACACTGGTACTATCTACATCTTGCAGATTTACATTGCATTTGTCACTGCTACAACCAGAGAATGCAATGATAAGGAATAATGGAATAAATAGTTTTGACATGTTATAGAAATTAAATTGTTGTCTTTACGTTTAAGTTTGATTTAAATTGTTCCCAAAATCAAGAAACTCGTCTTTTCCTTTTCCCAGACTTCCCCATTCAGCCTTAAAGTTTCCCGTGTTCTTGTCAATAAACAAGTATTGGTATTTACTTTCTTCCAATTTTATTATAAGGGTATTCTCATGAACATCTAAGCCGGAAATCATTCTTTTGTTTTCGATGGGAATACTGTCGTAATCACATACTCTGATACAATTGTTGATGTTGTTAAGACCATCTTCATTGGCATTGCAACTGACAAACAACAGTGTTATAAATATAATATATATAATAAGTTTATTCATTTCTTTGATTTTTTATATTTATGAAAGAACAATACGGGGTTCGAAGTTTCGTCCATATTCATTAATTCATCATGTTTGTCTATATGAGGATTCAAGAGTCCTTTTGATATTATATTCTCAATGAAGTAGGGGATAAGTTCTGTTTTCATAACGGAAACAACACCTTCTTTGTCACTATAACAGAAGTCCGTCGGAATATTGTTTTTTTCAGATATATAATCGTCTGCAAAAACAAGAGAGACTGTTGTCTCTTTTGTCTGCTTATTATGCAGCAGATAGTATCTGTCATATCCTTTCATGTATTGAAATGAAATAAAGTTATCCATCTCGACAAATCCGGAAATCATGAAAACTTTATCATCTTTATACAAGTCCGACAAGTCGAAACTATGTCCGTTAGATTTATACTTTCGTATCACCTTTTCTACATCACTCGGCTTTACAAAATCCTTGCTTTTAATTGTATAGGCAGGAATTACACTGTCCTTTGTTATGGTAAATATCTTGTCAGAGAATATCCCTATGTATTTAGGATGGTCTGTATTCTTTGAATAGAAAAAGCTGTATGGCAGTCTTAAAGCATAATTCCACCCTCTGTTATATTCTTCTGCACTGATAAATGAAGCCAGTTGCTTTCCTGTCTTTTCGTCTATTTCCCTTAGCAGACAATTCCCCGGCTCTTCCTCTTCCGAGCTTCTGTTTATATAGAGCTTGTCATTGTAATACTGAATGCAGAAACTTCTATCCCCATCCCGTTCCGTTTGCACTGAAGAAATGAACTTTCCGGTTTCGGCATCATACTTATATGCTTTGTCCGCTGCTTCATCCCAAAGATAAATAATGCCACGAGCACGGTCTATGGAGAAGTCCGACAATTCAATGTATTCTCCCGGACCGTTGCCTCTGCGTCCTATCTTATGCAGAAAAGAACCGTCTCTATTGAAAACAAACAGTGAGTATGCCTTGTCATCCAGTATATAAATCTTGTCATTATAGACATCCAAAGCATAAATGTTCTGGATTATACATTCGTTTTTTGTCTCCAAGACTATTACATCCGGAGCTTCCAGAAAAGAAGAGTACAATATCATGTCTTCTGATTGGGCTTGGTCTATATCAATAAGTAGGCTCTGGGTTTTATTTAATAAAATTTCCTTACCTGATTTTGTACCCATATAAATACTATCAGCACAACAATATCCTATAATTCCTATTATAACTATTGCCAATGCAATGCTTATAAATATCTTTTTCATTTTCATTTGATTATTATTGTTCTTCCTGTTTCATTGTATATACATGAATGCTTGATTCCATTTGGTCGTATGCGTATACCCTGTTTCCGCTGACACAGAAAGTTCCAAATACATCTCCTTGCAGAAGGTATGTGGATACATGCTTAAAATTGCCGTCCTCCGTATTCAACCGATATATTGTATTGCAGCGATATTCATCATTTGCATCTGTTGTAACCAACAAATACAAGCTGTTGTCGCAGTAATATGCATCACGAATCGTTACATAATAGCTGTTGGGCTGTTTCGGCTCATCCTCATGTTCTTTCATACTCTTGGCTATCTCCGGAATACTGAGAAGGTCATATTCAGCACAAAGCTTACCGTCAAAGGTGTATTCCTGTAGTATTGGCAGTGATATGCCGATGACAAAGAACGAGTCCGAGCCTTTCACGACATGTCTGCCCGAGTGTATCTGGAACTCCATGTCGTCATGAGGTGTATAGTCGCAGACAGAACGGAATCCAGTTGAGTCCCCACGGTATGCTATGACCGGAGTTCCCGCCTTTGCAACAGAATGGTAAACGGTCTGTTCCTGGACGAAGAATCTGCTTCGTATTGTAAATCTCGCACCCTCGCAGAAAGCGATGCTTTTCGAATATGTACCATTGGTGAAAAGTCCGAAGGCTTGTCTGCCCTCATTCACGATATACACGGAATCGCCGTTGTCGGTGTAGAAGAAGGCGGCACCGAGCAGTTCGCCCTGTCCCCTACCGTATTTCCCTAATTGGTGGTGTATGTCCATACTGTTGTCCATCACAAAGAGACCTTTGTCATAGTCTGTGAAGAAGACTCCTTTCTTTGTCGCGTTCATGCAGACCACTTCAGGAGGAACAATCAAAGAGTCTCCGCATTCCGAAATAACAGTGTCAGGAGAAAGATGTACTGGTTCTATGTCACGATTTTCTGCCTGTCGATTTACACATGACACAAGGAACATGTAGGCAAGGAGTAGTGAATATAGATAAGATTTCATCATTGGGTTTATTGTTTAATTATGATTATAGAAATATCTGATTAATATAGCATATTATTCATGTCAAACAGCATCAGGACTGCCTGACACGAATCATTCCACTGAACGGTGTTCTCTGGATTTATCTCTTCGTATGGCATGATGCCGACCAACAGATTTCCATGCTGCCAACGTGGATAGAATGGTATATTATTATCCGGAGATAGATTTGCAACCCCTGCATTCACACGATTCTCCCGAATATTGTAAGAAGCATAAAAGCGGCTGTCCGTATTTATGTAACTGAAGAACATGTCATTTTCAGAAGCGAAGAATGTATCTGTACGATATTTGTCCGAAAATAAGATGTCGCTTCCCTTCTTCAATGTCTGAGAAATGCCGTTGCTGCCATAGTCTATCCTGTATGCAAGTTCCGGCTTAAGAAGTTCTTCGTTCCATCGGTATATGTCATTTTCAAACGGATTCTTAAGATATATTTCACCCTTTTTGTTCCGGATAAAACTTTTGTTTCCCGGTGTGCAGTCAGCAACAATATCTGATGCGGCAAAAGAATATGCTTTTTCCCCTTCTTCGTTGCTATACACAATCTCTGTTCCCTGATTGTCCGTCAGCGACAGAAAAAGGAAGCCGCTGCCCGTTTTTATCAAGTCCCAAGCAGTAAAATCAGTCGTGAAACTCGATATGGGAGTAAGCATTCTGTCATATTTGATAATGTTCCTTTTGGCTATGTCCAGCAGATAGACAAATCCTCCATAAGAGCACAATGCCTGCGGCATGATATATTCATGATGACCGTTCCCGGGTGTATGTATCTGTTTTATAATCTCTCCGCTATTCAGACTGACGCATGACACGGAGAGATTGGCATCCAGAATATAGCACAACGTGTCTTCTAAACACAAGTCCTTAGGTTCTGCCAGTAGTTTTTGTCCATGTATATACACAGACTTCATAGCCTTTTTAATTTGAGTTCCATCAGGAAAGGCTGATGTCTTGTCAAAACAAGTAATGTCTATCTTCGTTTCCGAGAAAGATTCTCGATTACAGCCGCATACAAGGGGTAGTGCAGATAAAAATGTGATTACAATTGGTTTCATATTCTTGTTTCTTAGATAAATAATTTGTACAGGCATTCAACCTGAACTTTCATGTAATGCTTTTCAGTTTCCGGTTCTGCTACAGACCTGTTTCTTCCAGCCTGTAGCAATAAATATCCTCCTCGTCTATGCCATACAGAATGTTGTGAACAGGGTCTATGGTTATATCCGAAACACTTGAATCCAGCTTGACAATCTTTTTGCATTTGCCCTTCATGTCAAACACATGCAGAGTGTTGAATGAGAATTTCTTTACTTCATCCAACCTTTTACCGCACCATAAGGCAAATACATGCTTGCCATTGGTCTTGACACGATGATAGTAGTGTGACACGTCGTCCATTTCGGTGTCGAATATGGAGAAGTTATATGTCCCCTTGATTCGATAACCGTCGATTTCCCCTGTTTCAATATCAATGAAATCTATCTGCCCCATGTATGCCATCACCTGTATAATCTTCTTCGCATCATGGCTGACACAGGAATAGGAGTCGAACAAGAACTCAGTTAGATATTTCCTTTTTATAGCGTCAGAAGGGACTTCCTTGAACATGTCTATTTTTTTCACGAGTCTGTTGTTCGACAAAGTTCTCTCCTGCAAATGTGGCAACCTTATGTCTGCATTGTTGACACGCACCCCGGGAACGTATGCCACGAAGGTGTCCTCACCTGTTTTTACCAAATCAAGGTAACCGCCCGGAGTTTCATCCCTCCATTCATATTTGAAACTCTTTTCAATTACAGTTTTACCTTCTTTCAGTGAACGGCTTATGTTCCATATATAGATTTTTGATTCGACCGCACCGAACAGGATAGTCTTTACTTCTCCGTTTTCCTTATAAATATGGTATATGGAAGCCACGTATGGTGTTTCCCCGCTGCCATGACCTTTGGGAAGAAACGAACCGATAGATTTTTGGGTGAAGGCATTGTACACCTCAAAAGCATGACTTGTCTGCCCGAAGTTTTGAAAAATAAGCAGTGAGTCGTATGCTTCTACATAACTGCCGGCATACTTGTCGAGTGCAATTTTCTCTCCGGACAAGAAAACGGTGTCTTTAGGCAATGTAAATTCATGTATGCTTCCTGCATAGTACTTTTTATCTGCTTTGTGAACACATGACATGCAGAGAAGAAGCGAAGCCAATAAGTAGATCGTTCTCATTTCAATAATTTGAATTAAGTATTCAAAGTTTAATATCAGTATAAGTCTTTATTAAAAGACGTTTTTTTATATTTACTTTTTTGATAAGGTTATTATAGACAGCTATTTATCCTTCTTTATCTCAAATTTGTATATGTAATAAATGTCTTCTTCATTGGAGAAGCCGGTCACAGCGAAGAGATTATTCCCTTTGCCATAAAGGAAATGTTTGAAACAGTCAAATGTTTGTTCTCCCACCAAATTTCCTGTCTTATAGTCATACAGCTGAATTGTCGTGTGAGGAAAATCCCCCAGCAGTTGATGCACAGTCTCACGCAATAGAAGCTGGGCATCCTCCAAGTAGAGCAGTCCTGAATTTAGACTGACACGTTTAGCGTCGTCTCTCATACATTTTATGCTTGTCTCATAATTTTGTCCCGTATAACTTCTATCTGCATTTTCTGCTTCTCGTCCAAAGGTGTAGAGCAAAGAGTCCTGTCCGTTATATACATATATTAAAGAATCCACGGTATGATTCACATAATAGTTGTCTTCAATTTTCACATATCTGAAATGCTCAAAATTAGGTGCAGGATTATCTTTATAGTAAGTTGGGAAATGACCGCTCAGTTTCTCTATGACATTAGTTTTCTGATTAAATCTTCCCCAGATATGCCCCTTCTTATATCGGTCAGAATCTATTGAGTTTAATCTCCTGTCAATTAAGCTTAATGGAATTAGCAACTCATCCGGAGACAACTGATAAAAGTCGGATCCGAATTCAGCCATTTCCATAAGGCTATATACACCGGGAGAGGCATAATTGCCTATATCCTCATTGGAAAACGGCACATCACCAAGGTAAGATATACGCTCTTTTTCTCTGGTCTCTGTATTGAACACTGTTAATCGGAGATTACTATCCACAATAGCGATTCTGTTTTTCGCATTGTATATAGGATATACATATATTAATTCTTCTATCTCTGATTTTGAATGACCATGCCCCATCATTTTATCGATAAGTTTACCACTGTCCCAGTCAAACAGATAAAGTTTACAATAATATCTGTCTGCAAAGCCCAACATCCCTTTATGCGACAAGAAATTTCCTGTCCAGCTGATAGAATCGGCTGACAATCGAACAGAGTCAACAAGTGAAATACTCATATCAATATCTTCTCCCCCTATGTATGCAGACTGTCTGTGAGCATGATTGCATGAAAGAAATATGGATGCAATAATGGTAGATGTAATGATACTCATGCTCTTCATTCCCAATGGGAATATTTTTCTCTTTTTCATGGTTTTAAGATAAGTATTTTAATTGTTAAGTCGTTGCTTTTGTTTTTCCGGTAAATGTAGCAGAAATGTGTTGAACCGAATATCCCAAAAATGTCCCACTTTATATGTTACATCATTCTTTCCTCCTTTTTCCCAATTTTTCAAAGAAACTTGCAAAATATGTATGGGCAATGTCTTTCACATGAGTTTCGGAATCTGTGATAACATTATATATATGTGAGGGTAGTATGGATCGTTGTTGTCGATGTTTTTCTTGTCATAATTATATTTCTCTGAGCTGCAAAGTTACGGCAAGTCAAAATACAAAACAATAGGGTGTTACAGTTTTGGCTTGTAATGCCTTGATATTCAGTAAAACTTTTTCACTTTTACCCCCAATTTGTAACATTTGTGACGTGATGTAACATGATGTTACATTGATGAAACATACGCATACTGGCACGAATATTGGCTTGTCCATGTCGAATATTCACAAGTCCTGCACTCCTCGATAAGAATGGCAGAGAGCATGACTGTAAAGAAAATGGTTCTATTTTCATGTATTTCTGTTTTTTCTTTGCAACAAATTTATCCGTTTTGTATTTCTGCGCCAATTTTTCGGCATAGAAATTTTACACATCTTTACACATTTGGAATAGAATATTCGATATAAATATCTATATGTCAACAGGATATAAATATTTTACACATTTTTACACATTTCACGCTTTTGAGTTCCATTTAGTCTCCCTTTTCACGTTCCATTTGAGTAAACTACAGTCGGATGATGCAATGTCATGTAATAATTTTCATATTTTTAGTAAGACTCTCGTTTGGTTGAGCCTTGATACAAATATAGTGGAATTTTAGCATTCTGTTTGTAGAATTGTTGTAGAATTTTATGGGAGATGGTAGAATTTTTGAACTTTAAGAGGTTGAAAAATTGGTATTAGGTCGAAAATTTCGTATTTGTATGCTCCAAAAGGTGGAAAAATAGATATTTTCTCAATTTTAACCCTCTTTTTCGGATTTATGTGAGTGTGCACTCTACAGACACCTCTTTTGTGTTTAAGCAGGTGTATCTGACAGACTCTTTATGTCTGTCGAAGACATCAGCATGGTTATAACGAATCATTAAAACAACTTCTTATAAGCTATTTCCCCATTTTGACACTTTGATTTTCACTTCATCCGGGAAATTAACATTTGAAACATTTATTTACATTTTGAAAAATCAGTCTGATTTTGCTAATGCATTATAAATCAACAAGATAACGATTTGAAAAAAGGTGTGAGTTTTACCTTTAAAACTCGCACTTCCGATTAAAATAGCAAACAGTTGATTTATAATGTGTTAGCTTTTGAAATGATTGATTCATATCAATTCCTATTTCCCTTGCCTGTTTTTGTACGGATTTTCGGGCAAACTGAGATTTTTACATCCATTAACAGAAAATCCTGTGTTCTGCGTTTTTTATTCCAATCCCAAGAGTTTTTTCAGCGACAGTGCGCTGAAAATTTCTCCAATCTACTAAGCGGTTAAAATTGTAGCGCACTGGAAATAAAATTACAGTGCGCCGTGAAGAAAAAAACAGTGCGCTGAAAATTTG
>JAGASY010000112.1 GCA_017621515.1 Bacteroidaceae bacterium | reverse complement strand
TGATTTTGGAAATGTAATTCTTCCACCTTCTTTGAGAAGAAAATAATTCAAACAAGCCAAAGACAAAGCTTTCTTTGTTCTAGACATTTTTCTTCTTAATTTATTTTCCATCTTTCTTGAATATAATTTGTTATGGATATTTGAAAATAGCAAATAAAATGTCCCTAAAGCGAGAATATCAGGAATCAATAACCTCCAAGCTTTAGGGACAATCTTTATATTTTTTCTGTCCGATAATGTCCTCAAATGCACATTGCATGGACAGAATTCCGTGTATCCGGATTTATTATTTATTTCTCGTTTTTATCTTCACTTTTCTTGTCATCATTCTTTTCTGTAGCCTTTTTGCCCTTTGCATAACGCTTGTTAAGAGCTGTCACTACTTCTGATGTGACATCGTAAGCTTCATTTGCATACAGCACATTGTCTATGCCGCTGCTCTTACAAAGAATGAAGTCATATCCTTTCTCACGTGCATACGATTTCATGAAGTTTTGGATAGTATCAGTCAGAGCCTGCAGTTCCTTCTGATATTCCTCTTGGAGGGAGTTAGAAAGACGCGCCTGCAAATCCTGCACATCTTGTTGCAGTTTTGCCAGTCTTGCCTGTTCATTGTTATATTGCTCCTGAGTCAGCATGTTTGCCTGTGCTTTTCTCTGGAAGTCCTGTACCTGATTAGCGAAATTCTTACCTTTTTCGTTAATTGTTGATTCCGCATTTGCTTGCTTCTTCTGGAAATTGTCACTTACGTCTTTGTAAAGTTCATACTGACTCGTCAACGTATCTATAAGCACATAGGCTATCTTAGGTACGTTATTTTCCGTGTTTTTCACAGGTGATGCAACTGTTGACTTGGAAGTATCTCCATTATTGCCACCACATGCAGCCATAGCTGCTACCGCAAGCAAAAAAAGTCCCTTGCGGAAGAATGTAATTTTTCTCATGTTTACTATTATATATTACTTTTTTGATTCCGTTCTCTCTTTTATTGCCAATCTGTTTTCTTTACGCATGGCAAAATCCTGACTTTGTACGCATGTTATACCTCTTTTTCTCATTGCTTTGCTTCCGGAGACATGGGTGTTAGGAAAACGTCCGTTCTTTTGAAGAAGAATCTTCAAACACATGAAGCCTACACAAAAAGCAATTATTAACATGCAAATAAGAAACAGTTTCAACATTCTTTAGTATTTTTGTATGCAGAATTAATATTCAAGATTGCGAATTACTTTATAATCTGTCTTTCATACAGAACATGTTTTCGCATGGCAAATATAGCAGTTAAATACAAGGCGACCGAAATACAGCCTGTTTTTTAACCTTATTTATAACGTACACATTAATATTTTATAGATTTATGGAACAGATAGAATTGAAACCGCGTGAAGTTTTTGACTTTTTCAGTCAAATCAATAAAGTTCCGCGCCCTTCCAAACATGAGGAAAAAATGATTGATTTTCTCTGTGATTTTGCAAATAAGTATAAACTTGAATGTAAAACAGACGAGGCAGGAAATGTGCTGATAAGTAAACCAGCCACAAAAGGACATGAGAACAAGGCTACCGTTATTTTGCAGGCACACATGGATATGGTATGTGAGAAGGCAACAGATACGATCATTGACTTTATGAAAGACCCTATTCAGACATATATAGACGGAGAATGGCTTCGCGCTAAAGGCACAACTCTCGGAGCCGATGACGGAATAGGTGTGGCTATATGTATGGCTTTGCTTGCTTCTGAAACCATAGAACATGGACCTATACAATGTCTGTTCACCCGGGATGAGGAAACTGGACTTACCGGAGCATTCGCCATCCAACCGGGATTCATGGACGGTAAATATCTCATCAATCTCGACAGTGAAGATGAAGGTGAAATATTTGTCGGATGTGCCGGAGGTGCAGGCACAACAGCTAAATTTCACTACACCACAGTGCCTGTTCCGGAAGACTACTTTACAATCCGTATCAATATCGACAAGTTGAAAGGAGGACACTCCGGTGATGACATAAATAAGCGTCGTGCCAATGCCAACAAGCTACTTGCACGTTTTCTTTTCTCCGCCATTCATAAATATGACCTTTACCTGCTTGACATCAAAGGCGGCAATCTCCACAATGCCATACCACGTGATGCCTCGGCACTTATCGCCATACCAGCCAAAGACAAGGAAAGCATCAGAATTGACTTCAACATGTTTGCAGCAGAAATTGAAGATGAGTTCCACAAAACTGAAACAAATGTTACATTCAACATGCAAAGTGAAGATACTAAGCTTGATGCCATTGAGCGTAATACAGCATTGCGCATTGTTTCATCACTTCAGGCTGTGCACAACGGTGTGCTTGAAATGAATCAGGATATAGACGGTCTGGTAGAAACAAGTTCAAATCTCGCAAGCATACGTATGGCAGACGGTGTTGTGACAATCGTTACAAGCCAGCGAAGCTCTACTTTAAGTTCACGCGAGAACATGTGTGCAACCATCCGTGCCACATTCAGTCTCGCCGGTGCCGAAGTGGAAACAGGAGAAGGATATCCGGGTTGGAAACCGAATCCTGAATCCGAGATACTTAAAGTGGCAGTGAGCACATACCACAAACTATTTGGCAAAGAACCTAAGGTAAAAGCCATACATGCGGGCTTGGAATGCGGTCTATTCAGCGAGAAGTATCCGGCATTGGACATGATAAGTTTCGGACCTACACTGCGAGGTGTGCATTCTCCGGATGAGGCACTTCTTATTCCTACTGTTGACATGGTTTGGAGGCATATTCTGGAGATATTGCAGAATATACCGGTAAAATAAAAAAGAATCCACTGCAATTCATAATGAACTTCAATTGCAGTGGATTCTTTTTTTTCGTTATAATCACTTTATAGCCGGTCAAACAGTTCCTCCGGCATATCTATAATAGTTTCAGCTCCGTTATTCACAAGGAAGCTTTTGTCACGAAATCCCCAGCTTACAGAAATACATCTCATACCGGAATTTTTTGCTGTGGCAATATCCACCTCGCTGTCTCCCACATATACGGAAGTCTCCAATGCACTACCAAGCATATCTACCGCCTTATGCACCATTTCCGGAGACGGTTTACGAGGTATCCCCGGCTTCTCTCCTATTGCAACATCCACCACCTCACTAAAGAAGCTATGGTAAAGTTCTTGTACTGCAAAATCCGGTTTATTACTGACTATAGCGGTATGATAACCCATTTTTTTGCATTTTGTCAGCATATTCATGATACCTTCATAAGGTTTTGTTTGATCACTGTTATGTATCAGATAATATTGCCGGAAACATTCCAATACCTTGTTTAATGTGGACTCTTCTGTAAAGTCAGGAAGAGAGCAGCGAATAAGTTCACGCACCCCATTACCCAAGAACTGGCGGATTTCCTCACGTGTCCGGCACTTGAAGCCGCAATTCACAAGTGCATGATTCACACTTGTATGAAGATCATCAAGTGTATTAAGGAGTGTTCCGTCAAGGTCAAATATCACTGTATCTGTCATTAGGTCTCTCTATTAGATTAAAATTAAGAGTTAAAAGTCATACCAAGAAAGGTATTTATGACTCTTAACTCTTAATATCTGTTTTTGTTTTATGTAAATCTTACTTTTTCTTTTTCATCTGCAACGGTTCCGGTCCGTTAAGTGTAGGCTTCACTTCAACAATATTGCCTTTCTTGTCGAATGTAAGCGCATCTATACATACTTCTCTGTGTATGCCCGGTCCCATCACCCACTCTATATGGTGCTTATTTATGCGGTGATAAACAATGTACCACTGGTCTTTCCCCGGAATCTGAAGGATTGAATTGTGAGCTGTACCATATATCTTGTTTTCTGGGTCTTGCTTAATCACAATAGGGTCTTTTGCCACAGTGATAGGTCCAAGAGGAGATTTGCTGGTTCCATACGCTACATGATAGTTTGGCGAACCTGTATCATCGACAGACCACAAGAAATAATAGATACCTTTACGATAGAACACGTATGGTGCTTCACGGTAAGCATAATCTTTCAAAGTACCGCCTTTCGGAGTCATTACAGTTATTGTATTTTCCTTAAGACTTGTCATATCCTCATTAAGTTCTGCACCTGCCATATAACCATTGCCCCAGTAAATATAGCTCTTCTTGCTCTTCGGGTCAGTGAACACATCCACGTCAATCTGCTGTCCATATCCCACTGGTGAATCGCTGATAATCGGTTTGCCGAAATCGATGAACGGACCAGTCGGAGAATCTGCTATAGCCACACCGATTTCCTTACGTTTGCCGGCATCAGCACTATAATAGAAATAATATTTATAGCTTCCATCCTTCTGCTTCTTCTCCTCTATACATGGCGCCCACGCACTGCCTTTAGCCCATTTTACCTGATCGCTCTTCGCATCAAGCATGGTTCCTTCATCCGTCCAATCTATCAGATTGTCAGAACTGAACACATTGAACTTCCATCCGCCCCAGTGTTTATGTCCGTCAGTCGTAGAATAGATATAGAACTTGCCAGTTTTGTTTGAATAAAGAATCTCTGGGTCAGCATGGTATCCTGGCAATATCGGATTGTTGTAATTTCCAAATTCTTTCAACAGACGCTCCTTCTCTGCCTGAGTTATAGGAATGATAGTTCCATGACGCGGAGTGAACTTACCTTCTGTCTTTGTGTTCTGCACAAACTCAAAGGTTTTCAAATCACTACTCTTACAATACTGATAATGTCCGTTCATATAACAGTCATACATAATAATCCATGACTGACCGTCAAGACTCTTGCACACTCCAACACCTTCCACATTCTCTTGTGTCTGCTCTACATTGCCCGGAATCTTCGTCCACTGGCTTCCAAGAGGCTTGCCTTTCTCTGCTGTAAGCTGTTTTGCCGTTGCCTGAAAGATGCCACGACCGCTTTCGCTCTTATAGAACAGATGATATAGTTGGTCTTTCTCATTATACACAATATCACCATCAATAGTGGCATTTCCATTATCAAACATATAAACAGGTTCACCAACAAGGTCAGTAAAGTCCTCGTTTACGTAAGAGTAATAGATACGGTCGAAACTGTCATCGTCACTTGTACGCAACGAATAGAATACCATATATTTTCCAGTCTGCTTGTCATATACAGTTTCCGGTGCCCATACACGTATCACATTGCCCCATGTCTTAGGATATTTAGTCGGAAAATGTACCGTACTGTGCTGCCAGTTTATCAAATCCGTACTCTTAAGCAGAACCATTCCTCTGTTGCTGCTCCAGCCGAGACTTGACTTCATATCCGTAACAACCATATAAAATGTTTTTCCATCTTCACAGCGCAAGATATGCGGGTCACGGACACACCCCGTAAGTGCAATACTATCGCTTTTGATTACAGGATTACCATGATTCAACGGAGTAAAGTTATACCCGTCATCACTAAGAGCATAACATATCTGTTCCTCTTCAGGAGCATTACCGGTGAAATAAGTGAAAAGATAGGCAACTTTCTCATCACTTCCCGGATTTCCCTGCGTTGCACTGCCTGTGGCAGCATTTGCATTTGCCGCCATTGAAACGGCAATCAAAGACGCAAAAAGCGCTTTTCTACTGTCGGTAGTCATCATTTTAGTTATAAGATTTTGATTAACATTGAATTTATCTACTTACAAATATTATAGTTTCGACATGAACTTGTCCTTGTTTACAATGAATCTCACATGTGTTCCTTTTCCAATAGTAACACCCTCTTGCATTGTTACAATGTCAAAATGCAATTTCCGTCCTTCTATCTTTACAAGAGTTGCCACAGCTTCCACTGTCGCACCAACGAAAGAAGGCTTCAAATGCGAGGATTCGATATATCCGCCCACCGTTGTCTCTCCCTGTGGCAATTCATCCGATACAGCCAGCATTGCTGCATTTTCCATAAGTGCCATCATCATAGGAGTAGCAAGCACATCCATATCACCGGAACCAATGACTCTTGCCGTATGTTTTTCAGCCACAGTCATACTACTCGTATGCGTAAGTCCTTCTCTTATCATAAATATGAATAATTATTTTTGCAAACTTAACGATTTTATCTCACAATACAATGCCCTCAACGGAAATATATCCATTACAGGCAATCATACTCTCAAAATAAAATCTTTCAGAGTCCCTTCGTTTTTGTCAAATCGAACAAATAGGTGAGCTTAGCAACAATAGTTTGGTTAGCTGAACGTCCGAAAAACCCTTTCTTGCTATTATCAAACACATCGCCAAGTCCATAATAATAACGTCCCTCAAGCAGAAAGTGTCCGATACCGGTGGATAGTTCAAGACCAAGTCCGGCTGTAATCCCATAATCAAACACATTATCCGGGTCTTTACCATATTGATGAGTAACATTGTTCGGACGATGACTTGTATCCCATTCGCTTCCACCTCTTTTTTCCGTACCGCCCAAATAAAGCCCTATTTGCGGCCCTGCTTCAAAAAGGAATTTCACACCTCGGTGTTCTCGTCCCCACCCCATCTGCATAAGCAGAGGAACCTGCACATAGTTCAAAGAGCGGCTATATGTATTCAGTGTACCATCTTCTATGACTTCTTTCCATCCAAGACTGGTATAATTAGCTTCTATCTGCACTGCACAGATAGTAGAGAAATACTTCTCACATACATAACGCATGGAAAAGCCGAAAGTAGGCGAACCTTTATATGCCTGCTTTATAGAAGGCTGGAAATCCATCTTGTTCATTGAATATCCCGCACTGACTCCTACAGAGAAGTCTGAACGGTGCTCACCTATTTGTGCCATGACACTTCCCGGTAGCACACACCATGCCGCTATATATAGAAATCTCAAAATCTTTGCCATGTATCAGTCATAATTAGAAAGAAAGAATATCAACAGAACCGTTTGAACTGTAATTTATAAACATCACACTGTTGTTCACAAATCCGCTCCAATTGTTTTTACGCTCAAAGTCAAACGGATTCTGCAATGATTTATACTTGACATTCTTATTATTAGACGGGAATGATGTACCATAATCATTCATTCCTTTTATAAAGAAAGCAGCCACATCATATCCCAACATACCATACTTAGGATAAGAGTTATATTGATTACGGTTAAACCATTTTTTGAATTTTCGTTCAAACTGGGCTGTACGCGAAGAAGTTGCATCATTATAGAAAGAAGCAAAGAAAGAGCATCTGTACTTTGCCAGACTCTTCTTGTTCTTTGCAGAAAAAGCCTGCCATTCAGGGTATCCGAACATACTGATGTTATAAGAGCTGAGATTCTCCAATGTATTCAACTTGTTCACAAGCAATTCAAACGTATTCTGAGTTCCGGACGAAGGAATCAGTATGTTTTCTTTGCCGCTTTGCAGAACACCGGAAAGGTTGTCAATATCAGTAAAGCTTATACGCTTATAAGACTTACCCTTAGCCTCAAGAGCTTTTTTGAATCCGACAACATAATCAGCCTTATCATTCTTGTCGTTCATCCCCACAAATATCAAGTTTGCATTCGGATGCTTGTCGGCAAATACCGAATATACCTTATTATATATATATGTCTGAGGAGCATTTATCTGAAACGTATGCTCTGCATCATTTGCCACGAAATCCTTGGCAGAGAAAGGCACGACAAGGCATATACCATTATTTTCTGCAAAATCAGATACTGCCGGAATATGCTCTGCCTTAACCGGCCCAACAATCATGTTGACATATTTCATCATAGGCTGAGAAAGGATTTCATTGATTGAAGAAGCCGAACCTCCTTTCTCATCATACACATAAAGGTCAACGGACATCCCGCAAGTTTTCAATGAATCAACGGCAAGCAGAAAGCCTTCATAAAAGTCAAGCATCTTCAGGCTCTCGGAAGACATCTTCTCAACTCCAAGATTAAACGGCAGAATCAGTGCAACCTTTACGCTCTTGAACATCTTGACTTCCGGCTCCAGCTGTTTGAACACTTCTTCCGGTTTTGGTTCCGGTTCAGTGTCTGAAGCGGAATAAGGGATACACAAATACTGACCTTTCTTTATCTTGGTACCTTTGACATTAGGATTTGCCGCAAGCAAATCCGCCTCTGTAAGCCCGAATTTTTGAGCTATACTATATACGGTCTCTTTTTTCTGCACACAATACATCAGCTTACAACCGGTCTTTTGTTTAGGTGCTGCAATATTCTCTGTATGAGGAGCATTGGTCGGTTCTGGAATAACAATCACCTCACCAGCCCTGAAATTACTTGCGCTCAGTCCCGGATTGGCATCACAGAGTTCCTGTGCCGTAATTCCATACTTCTTTGTAATAGAATACAGTGTCTCCCCTGCATGAATGGTATGGTGCACCTTTCCATCGCTTGTCTGAGGTATCTTTATCTTTTGTCCGGTCATTATAGTCTCACCCATGTTCGGATTAAGCTCTTTGATTGAGTCTATCGTGACTCCATACATCTGCGATATTCCGTAAAGAGTCTCTCCGACCTTCACCTCATGAACAAAACTTGATACTACATTTTGTGCCGGCATCTGCGTAAATGCCAACATAACAAAAGCAGCTAATAATGATTTTCTAAGACTTCCGATATTCATAATCCATTAGATAACTATTTCGAAACGCAAATTTAGATAAAATCGGCGAGATTCTATGCTGACAGAATAAAAAAACAAGGCAAGTTCCTTATTTCCGGACTCCTCCTGTGTGCTCTTAGTCACAAATTTACTATATTGGAGAAATAAGATTCCTCACCTGCATGTTATATACAAATCTTCACTTAAATGTATTTCATAGTTATCATTGCTGTCATGACATCTTTTATCTGTAACTGGAATGATGAGCAAGCATATATAAAAGAATACATCTTTCCAAAATCAACACGGAGATTCAGAGAATGATATTACTCTGCAATCTCCGTGTCGTTGTGTAAATGAATATGGGCATTGGCTCTCTATCAATACACATATTCGGTAATATAACCGGAAATGCCACTGCCGGAACATGTTCCGCAACGTCCGGTACCTCCACAGGCGCCACAGACATGTGCATGACCGAAAGAGGATATACCGCGACCGTAACACGAGCTGCATTTCCCTGAACCAGAACAGATTCCGCAAGTCTGCGGTTTCCTGACAGGTGTTCCTCCTGTGCCGCCAGACGAAATGACCGGAGCCGGAGAAGAGCCTTTCAACAGTGAGCATGTCTTTACATTGCTTGGAGCTGTGGCGCGGGTATAACGGAAAATATTTCCGTTGGGAGCATAAACCGTCAGTGTGGATTTGTCTGAAGAGAACACAAACTTGGTGCCGCTACCCCAGTTGGCGGAACCTACATAGGTGTTGGGCGCATTGTTCTTTCGTGTCAGATAGCCTGTACCAATGGAAACACCCGTCCGATCCGTTTCCATACAGATAGCTGCCTGGAAAGTGATGAACTGACCACCGGAGACATTAGTATTTTCCGTTCCGTTCTTGCCATAACTGTTCAGCTTATAGTAGTGGGTTTGCGCATTGACCGAGACCATCCCCCACACAATCCATAATCCGAGCAGTAGAAGTTTTATTCGCATCATATCGTCTTTAGAATAAATCGTCTATGCTGCGGCGGACGATGAACCTGTCAACAGGAACAGAAGTACAATAGATAGGATTAACTTTGTCGCAGCCACCTACCATAGTCTTGAAGTCAAAACTGAAAGCAATTTTGCCATGAGAAAAACTATCTTCCACGACGTAACTTTTTTCGGTCTTCTCTAAAACGATTAGTCTGGCAAAAAATCCGTAACTTCTTAACATGGGAGAGAGTATCTTATTCTCGTCATAGGTGGGTTGTAGTAATTGTTTTCCGAATACCGAAGAATAATATCCGTCATCTATTTTATGTGTCCCCTTGTTGAAAGCATCTATATAATAATCCCGATTATTCAGTAAGTTCTGTTTGAGAGTGGATATAGGCTCTGAATAACTCCATAATTGTCCGCTATTGTCTTTGATAACAATTGTTACCTGTATATTACTCTCTTCCGGGCTATGCCCTGAATCTATATAATACCAAATCTCTGACTTTGCCGTCATGCTGATTAGCAACATGACTAAACTAAAAAATATTTTCTTCATTTGTTTGCATGAAAAAGGCGTGCAACCATTCTTTTAACTTGCCTTCATATCCGGTTACCGCCAAGTGACCTGTCATTCAACAAGCATAGAACAGTTCACGCCTTATTAGGCGCGAACCTTCAGTCTGCTTGTTCTCGAATGACGAATGTTTGGCGGTATTCGATATGAAGAGAACAAGAGCTAAAAGCTCTCTAATTATATGTTCATTCTAAGTGTTACGGAATGGAAACGCGTCTTGAGTTTTAATTTATTCCTATTTTAACTCTAATTTACGGATTGGTGCTCAATGAGCAGCCATATCCCCTTTTGCGTTCCTTTCGTTTACTGTCTGTTTCTTAACCTCCTTTTTTAAGTATTATTACACCACGAAAATGTTTGCAAGACAATTCCAGGCCCTGTTATTGCTATGTGTCTTCATACCAAACTCTCCACTTTCTGACTTGCATGAGCCGGACGAAACACTTCGCAAATTTAGATAAAATTGGCGAGATTCTACACCAGCAGAATAAAGAAAGTTGTTTTTTTATTTAGAGGAAAGTGGAAAAGTGGAGAAAAGTGAACTCAATGATGTAATAATTGATTGTCAATGTAGGGCTGCACCCCGGTGCAGCCGCTTCTCCGCTAACTTCATGGAAAACATGCATCACAGAGGCGGCAGCACCGGGGTGCAGCCCTACAAATAGT
>JAGASY010000111.1 GCA_017621515.1 Bacteroidaceae bacterium | reverse complement strand
GCCTGTTGTCATGTTTTGCTGTGGCTTTTTTATAAGGTGTGTGTGTGACTATATTGTCTATTTCCTCTTGAGTTTTTTTTTTTGTAGTGTCTATTCCGTTGACTTTCATCCATGTGAGGAATTTAGGATGATAAACGATGTATTCTTCAAAAGAGTCTCCTGTTTCATCCGTAAAGTCAACATGCACATTGGTGTCATTAGGATTGACTTTTCTTCTTCTTTTATATACAGGCATGAATACCGGTTCTATACCGGATGTAGTCTGAGTCATCAGACTTGTTGTTCCTGTAGGAGCTATTGTCAGACATGCGATGTTTCTGCGTCCGTATTGCTTCATCTCCTCATATAAGTCCGGATCTACGTTCTTTATGCGGTTGATGAACGGATTGTTTTTTTCGCGTTCAGCATCATACACATTGAAAGCACCTCGTTCTTTTGCCATTTGTACAGAAGAACGATAAGCTTCTATGGCTATAGTCTTATGTACTTCTGTAGAGAAATAAGTGGCTTCCGGAGTTCCGTAACAAAGTCCCATAGCTGCAATCATATCCCCTTCGGCCGTTATACCTACTCCGGTACGACGTCCCTTGCTGCTCTTTTCATATATCTTTTCCCAAAGATGCATTTCAGAATGCTTGACCTCCTCTGTTTCAGGGTCAGATTCTATTTTCTGCATGATGAGTTCTATCTTTTCAAGCTCAAGGTCTATAATGTCATCCATTATGCGTTGAGCCAAACGGACATGCTCACGGAACTTATCAAAATTGAACTTAGCTTCTTTCGTGAAAGGATTTTCTACGTATGAATACAAGTTAATGGCAAGAAGGCGACATGAGTCATACGGACACAATGGGATTTCTCCGCATGGGTTTGTAGAAATAGTTTTATATCCTAAGTCCGCATAACAGTCCGGAACTGACTCGCGTATGATGGTGTCCCAGAACAATACTCCCGGTTCTGCCGATTTCCATGCGTTATGTACAATCTTCTTCCACAGTTTGCTTGCGTCGATTTCTTTTGTAGTGGTCGGCGCATCACTGTCAACCGGGAATTGCTGTATATATGTCTTTCCTTCTGTCGCTGCACGCATAAAGTCATTGTCGAGACGTACAGATACATTGGCTCCCGTAACTTTCCCTTCTGTCATTTTGGCATCAATGAAAGCTTCCGAATCCGGATGCTTAATAGATACGGAAAGCATTAATGCTCCACGTCTGCCATCTTGGGCCACCTCGCGTGTTGAGTTGGAGTATCTTTCCATAAATGGTACCAGACCTGTTGAAGTGAGAGCCGAGTTTTTTACAGGAGTACCTTTTGGACGGATGTGTGAAAGGTCATGACCTACACCGCCTCTACGCTTCATGAGCTGCACCTGTTCCTCGTCTATCCTGATAATTGCACCGTAAGAGTCTGCTGAGCCGTCAAGTCCGATGACAAAACAGTTTGAAAGCGATGCTACTTGATAGTTGTTTCCTATTCCCGTCATAGGACTTCCTGCCGGCACTATATAACGGAAATGATCCATCAAATCAAACAACTGTTGTGCTGAGATTGGATTTGCATATTTTTGTTCGATACGAGATATTTCATTTGCCAGTCTCCAATGCATGTCTTTAGGTGATTTCTCGTAAATATTGCCGAAAGAATCTTTCATAGCATATTTGTTCACCCATACTCTGGCTGCAAGCTCATCGCCTTCGAAGTACTCAAGAGAAGCTTGATAGGCTTCATCATAAGTGTAAATTTGTTTGTCGTCCATAATAGATAGCTTTATCAGGAATTGTTAATGTTAAGGAGCAGTTGGCAGGTTAATGCCAACTGCCTTTTACAAGTTTTGTTGTCTGTCCAAATAACTGTTGTTGTTGGATGTAGAAATTTTGAATAGAATCTTCAGTAGTCGGACGAAAACGATTGCAAAACTACAAGAGTTTTATGAATTTGCAAAATTTTGCTTTGTAAACTTTCGCTATTGTTGATAAGTTTTCCGCTCTGTATAGTTAATTCATTGATTAATTGTATGTTAATAAATTGACATGCTTGTAGAGTTGTCGAAAAGATGAAACTTGTCGTAAACTTCTCCCTGTATAATTTGCTAAAAAACTGATACTTGCTTATCTTTGTCGATATAAAAAGTGGTATAATTATGACAAGTATTAAAGACAGAAGAACTATAAGGAAGTACAAGCAGGGAGAGGTCTCTTCCGATTTGCTAAATTCTTTGCTTGAAACTGCTGCAAGAGCCGCAACAATGGGAAATATGCAGCTGTATAGCGTGGTAAGCACACGTAGTGAAAAGATGAAAGAAGAGTTGTCTCCTTTGCATTTCAATCAGCCTATGGTGAAGAATGCACCTGTGGTTTTGACTTTTTGTGTCGATTTCAATCGTTTCACATGTTGGTGCAGACAGCGTGATGCTGAACCGGGATATGACAATTTCCTTTCTTTTATATGTGCCATGTCAGACACACTTCTTTTCACACAAAATTTCTGTACTTTGGCGGAAGAGGCAGGATTGGGTACATGTTATCTTGGCACAACAGTCTATAACCCGCAAGGCATAATAGATGTATTGAAACTGCCTAAGCTGACATTCCCGATAGCAACAATCACTGTGGGGTGGCCGGATGAGAATCCTGCCCAGCCTGATCGTTTGCCGATTAATTCTTTTATACATGAAGAAGTCTATAAGGATTATACTTCAGAGGATATTGACAAGATATATGCGCTTAAGGAATCTTTGGAAGAGAACAAGCATTTTGTTGAAATCAATGCCAAAAAAACTTTGGCACAGGTCTATACTGATTGTAGATATACGAAGAAAGACAACATGGCAATGTCTGCCACATTCTTGGATACTCTTAAAAAGCAGGGGTTCATGTAATCAATTAAGTGTTTCAGGGAGACCCTCTTTATACAGTGATGAGGTAATAAGATTTTGTACAATACATAAATATTGCTAATCTTATTACCTCATCATTTTTTTCCGTATTCTATAGACCTCTGTTTATCTTCTTATCTTGCTTTCAAGGTCGCTGATGTCTCTGCGCGTCTTCTCATCTACATCCATCAGGTTCTGGATGTGGTTGATGGAGTGGATGACAGTGGCATGATTCCTGCCGCCGATGCACCTTCCTATTTGAATTGTTGACTTCTCTGTATATTTGCTTGAAAGGAATATGGCAAGCTGGCGTATATAAACAATAGGCTGCTTACGGCTGCGAGAGCATAGTGCCTCTTCCGTCACATTGAAATGCTCGCACACTTTTGCCTTTATTCCCTCTATTGTCAGAGGAGTGTTATCTACTTCGACAAACCGTGGCAGAATCTTGTTGACAAGTTTCATGGTTATGTCGCAGTTATACACCACCGAATATGCCATGAGAGAGTTTACAATACCTTCCAAATCACGCACGCTCTCGTCTATCTGTTCCGATATGTATGTAATTACATTTTCCGGAATCCTCAGTCCTTCTTTGTGTATCTTGTCGCTGAGGATGGAATATCGCAAAGATGTGGTAGGCTTCTCTATCTCAGCTTGAAGTCCCCACTTGAAACGAGTCAGCAGACGGTCTTCCAGTCCGGTTATAGATACTGGAGGGCGGTCAGCACTAAGTATCAGTTGCTTGCCGTTCAAATGCAGATGGTTGAAGATATGGAAGAATGTGTTTTGAGTATCGGTCTTTCCTGACAATTCCTGTATATCATCAATGATGAGCACGTCAATAGTCTGGTAGAAGGCGATGAAATCATTGCGTACATTATGCCGTACAGCATCCGTCCATTGTACCATGAACAAATGTGCCGATACATAGAGTACTCTCAGTTCCGGATGCAATTCTTTGATTCTAAGTCCTATGGCATTGATAAGGTGCGTCTTGCCCACTCCTGACGGTCCGAACACAAAGAAAGGGTTGAATGTACGTGCCGGATTTTGGGCTATAGCTTCTCCTACGGAACGAGCGAGGCGATTGCTTTCTCCTTCCTTATAATTGTCAAAATTATAGTTCAGCTTCAATTGAGAATCAAGATCCTGTACGGCCGGCGCTGTAAGCAAATTCGGTGAAGTGTTTGCTTGTTCACGGGCAGGGCCATTAGGTATATTTTCTCCCTTAGTGGACTCAACTTTTGTGCGTATGTCATTTTGCTTGTCTTCAAGGATACTATAACTTAGACGTATATTTCCTCCGAAAACATGTGTCAGAGTCTTTCTCAGAAGATCCACAAAGTGTGCTTCTATGTATTCACATACAAAATGACTTGGAACACCCAATACGAGGCTGCCATCTGCATAAGACACCACGTCTATGCAGGTGAACCATGTTTCATATTGTTGCTCTGTCAGATTGTCCCGAATCATTTGCAGACATTTCCTCCAAAGCATTTGGGGATTGGTTTCCATTCTTTCTACTGTTTTTCTATTCTACTCTTTTTCCTACACTGCAAATTTCACCATATTTTTTTGATTTTCCAAACAGCGCATTTTTTAAGCATTTCTTACCTCTTTTTAAATGCTTTTGTTTCAGTCTATTATATAAATAACTATTTTGTGCTGTTTGTTTTTGTCGATTTTATTAAATGTGCTGTGATTTAAGGCTTTATAAAGACTGTTGTTCCTTGGAACTGTTATCTCTCTGTATAAAAATAATTTCGGCTATCTTACTGTTTTTTTGATTATTATAAATCTCACTCAGTAGATAGCCGAATTTGTGTATTATTTTTACAAAGTCTAAATAGAACTTCTTATTTGTCTTTTTTCCCAAACAGAGAAAAATGTACGTATCGCTTCGGATGTTCTCTCAGGTCTTGCAAGAGCATAGACGCATTCATCATGGTTGAGTCGAGGTGATTATATACACTTGCATCGTTCAAAAACAGTCCGAGCGTGCTGTTCTCATTATTCAATCGGTTGGTGAACAATTGCAGCCCTTCCATTGTCTTATTGGCATTTTGGGCTATTTCGTTGAGGTCAACTTCTTTCAAGTTGTTGGTCGTTGTTTCAAGATTGGCACATATCGTGTTTGTCTTTTTCATAAGCTGTGGCACATCTGAGGCAAGCAGTCCGTTCAGGCGGTCAGTCGTTGTCCTGAGATTGCTTGTGATATATTCCATGTTCTTCATCGAAGCTGCCAGCGATGGATCGTTTGTGATATGATTGACAGAGATAAGAATCGAGTCCAATTTAGGCAGTAGAGCCTGTACCTGCGGAACCATGTCGGCTGCTGCGGTCATGATGTCGATGGTCTGTTTTCCGGGTATGGTATCACCCATGGCGATATTTCTGGTAAGATCTTTGCCGAGCTGGATGTTCAGCTTGGCTCCTCCCAGCATTTCCTTAGAAATGTAGGCATAGCTTCCTTCCGGTATTTTGAAATCCTGTTTGACGTCTATCCCCACAGTGATGTTCTGTTGGGACGCATCGTATTCGATACTTTTCACTGTGCCGATGTTCATACCGCTTGCGAGTACTTCGCTCGATATGGACAGTCCGCTGACATCTTTCATTTCTACATAATAGATATGGTCGCTTCCGAAGAGCTTCAGTCCTTTCAGGAATATAATCCCTACATAGATTATTGCTACAGCCAGTATAGCGGTGAGGGCTATTTTAATCTCTTTAGTCATTTTTCCAAATTTGTTTTGTTTGTGGTGTTCTTATATTCTTATAAACAAAATGCGGAGCCTTTTGTTCCTACTTTTTTGTCGTATTCTTCTTTGCCTTATATTCGGCTATGGCATTGTATGTCTCCATCCGCTCTCCATTCTTGAACGCAACGATAAATGCTTTCGGGAACTTTGTGGCGATGGATTTCTTTATCTGCAATATTTCATTGTAGTCGCTGGTGGAGCCGTATGTATATTTGTACATCTTCCCTTCGTGTATCTCTTCCGTTCTTAAGCCCTTGAATTCTCTGCTTCCTTCAATGACCTTTCTGGTTGATGCCAATATCTGTATCTTGAATACGGGAAGATCGTTTCCTCCATCCGTGATGTTATCTCTGTTTGTGTCGTTTTTTTCTTCAGGGATATCTTTATTCTCGTTTGGAGAGACAGCCTGTGCCATTTCGTTTTTTACTTCGGGCACTCCCTTTCCTTCCGGAGTTATTTTTTCGAGTGCTGACATTTGTCCTGTATATTGTGCCTTATATCGCGATATGGCATTGTAAATACATTTGGCAAGTGTGGTTTGTCCCGACTTGGACAACAGGAAGCGTTCTTCCGATGGAGTGGATATGTATCCCACTTCAAGCAAAACACTTGGCATATAGGTGAGTCTCAGCACGGCAAGATTAGCTTGGAGCACACCCATGTCCTTCCTGCCTCCGGTTCTTACCATTTCGTTCTGTGTCAGTTTGGCGAAGTTCACACTTTCTTTCATGTCGCGGTCTTGCATAAGCTCGAACATGATGTCGCTTTCGCTCGAATTGGGGTTGGCGAAACTGTATTTCTGTGCACCGTTCTCCTCAAACTGTATGACGGAGTTTTCCCGCTTTTCCACTTCAAGATTGGTCTCTGCCGTTTTTAATGTGAGCGTGTATGACTGTACTCCTGAAACCTGTCTTCTTCCTTTGGGGAGAGCATTGGTATGGACGGAAACGAACAAGTCTGCCTTTGCTTTATTGGCGATGTTGGCGCGCTTGTCTAACTCTACAAACACATCAGTGGAGCGGGTATATATCACTTTCACATCATTGCAGTTGGCTTTCAATAGTCTTCCTATTTCAAGCACAACACCCAGATTAATATCTTTTTCCCTGTTTCTCTTGCTTGAGCCTATTGCTCCCGGGTCTTTACCTCCGTGTCCCGCGTCAAGTACAACGACAAATTCTTTTGTCTTTTGTGCCGAAACATTGACGTATGGGAGGGCAAAGACAAGAAGCGATACGATGAAATATGATATTCTTTGCATCTTCTTTTTATTTGTGCAAATATACAATCATTTTATGAATTAATGCTTATTTTAAAGAATTAATGAACAGGATGGACATATTTGTCGTGATATGGGACAATGTTGGATGTTTTGTTGTGTTTATTGGTAATATTATTTCACATTTAAGTGGTTTTCGACAGACTCCTATTTGCAGTCTGTGAATACAACCACTTAAAACATTGAGCACAACCACTAAATTTCCGAATAAATACTCCCATAACAAAATTTTTTATATGGATTTTTTAACGATTTTATTTTCTGACAAAATGAGTACGAATGTTAGTAATAATGAATCAATATGATTGTTATTTTGTATAAGTGCTTTCTTTTTGATTTTGTCAAATGTTAAAATCCCAAGCCCTCTGGCACGCGTCAAAATGAAGCGCGCCGAACTTTTCTCAGAGAATGGGGATTCTATGCGCATCTTCAAAAGCCTCCGTGAATTGTGAAATAGTGTTTCATTTTGACGCGGTTCTTTTACATTTGTTTATTCCCGGCGAAGAGTCTTTTTGAAAAAACTACTAAGTTTTCAAATTTCCAGCGCACTGTCGTCATATTTTCAGCGCACTGTAATTTTATTTGCAGTGCGCTACAGTTTTAAAAACTTAGTAGTCTGGAGAAATTTTCAGTGCGCTGAAAATAAAAAAGCACTGGGAAGCGGAGAAAAAGACAATAGGCTTTAGCCAAAATGTTAAGAAGTGTATAATCCTCTGCGTAAGAAGTGTGTCTGAACAAAAACTTAAAAGTGAGTGAATTTGAAGTTGTATTTGAATATGAAAACGGTTGATTTTGCTGTAATATATTAATAATCAATAGATTACTAAAATGTTTAGAATTTTCAAAAAAATGCGTCCGGCGAACTTTTTTGAGTGTTTTGGAAAATTTTATATTTGATTGATTATCAGTAATTTATCTTTAAGTCAAAAATTTCGTCTCTTCGCTATCGACAAAAAATTGCCCGAAGTGTTAAATTTTCATTTTGGGCGAAAATATCATTTTGTCAAATTGGAAATTGGTATTTTAGCATGTTTTTTGTCGTTTTTAGTGGATGTATTCACAATACACTCATACACACATGAGGAGTCTGTGTGTACATCCGCTCAAACTGCAAGCAGGAGTCTGTCGAACATGCCAATACCGCTTATTTTCCCCTTTTTCTGCTCTAAAAGTGTCTGTCTGTGACGGATATGCCGCCTGTATCCACAAAACGCATAAATTTGGAAGATTCTCACTCTGAGTACGATACGGCATGTAAGACTCCTGATGGAGGTCTGTCAAGACGGAAGAAGGATGTGCCGTGTCCGTCCTCGTTAAACACCAAGGCGATAATGAACAGAAGCTTGCTCCTGATGCTGTGTGCGGTGCTCTCCGCCGTCATCCAGCCTGCCTGCGCCGGAGGCGACACGACCGTACAGTCGCTTGTCGCCCACTCCGACAAGTTCAACCGCGTCCTCCCCCAGGAGAAGGTCTATCTCCACTTCGACAACACGGGGTATTTCATGGAGGAGACGATATGGTTCAAGGCCTACGTGGTCAGCTCCGACAGCAACCGCTACACGAGGAAGAGCCGTGTGCTTTATGTGGAGCTTCTGAACCCCTCCGGCGATGTGGTTTCTGAGAAGAAGCTTGAGATAAAGGACGGTCAGGCGCATGGTGACTTCGTGCTCCACGACCTGTTCATGACGGGGTTCTATGAGGTCCGCGCCTACACCCGCTACATGCTCAACTGGGGCGGCGGTGCGGTGTTCTCTCGCGTGTTCCCCGTGTTTAAAGAACCCGCCCGCGCCGGCGACTACTCCCGCAAGATGATGGCGCAGACGGAGGGCGGCGGCCGCTATCCCGACAACCGCGGGGAGGATTCCGTGAAGAGCGGGCGGATGAACGTGGATTTCTATCCCGAGGGCGGCAGCCTGATACGCGGTCTGGAGAGCCGGGTGGCATTCTCCGTATATGACCGTGACGGCTCCCACTTCGAGACTGACGGTTTCCTTGTGAGCGGCGGCGACACCCTGTGTGCAGTCCGTACGCTGAGGGAGGGCAGGGGTGTGTTCAGCTGCGTCCCCGGCGGCGGTGAGATGACGCTCCACCTCCGCGGCAGGAAGGGCGGATGGCGGAAGTTCCGCCTTCCGGAAGCCCGGAGTGAGGGGTGTGCGCTGCGCGTGGATGCCGTCGGAGGCGACAGCGTGAGGCTGCGCATGGAGTTCTCCCGCGGTCTTGAGGGCAGTAAGACAGGTCTTGTCATCTCATATCACGGCAGTTCCGAGGTCTGCGACAGCATGACTGCCGGGAGCGAAGCGGTGGAGCGCGTGTTCAGCCGTTCCGTGTTTGCGGAGGGTGTGAACGAGGTCAGCGTGTTCGACACCTCCGGGCGCATCCTTGCCGACCGCATGTTCTTCGTCCATCCCCGCGGCGGTGCGCGGCGCATCGAGGCCGAGGTTGCCGACCGCAGCCTCTCGCCTTTCTCCAAGGTTCGCATGCGCTTCCGCACCCCCGACTCCTGCACCGTGTTCTCCCTCTCCGTCCGTGACGCCGACACCGAGGTGAACGGCTCCGGCACGGATGCCGCCACGTGGCACCTCCTTGCGTCCGACCTGCGCGGCTACATCGAGAATGCGGGTTACTATCTGGAGGGCGACGACCCCGCCCGCCGCGAGGCCGCCGACCTGCTGATGCTGGTTCAGGGGTGGAGGGGCTACGACTTCGAAATGATGAGCGGACGGAACCGGATACACCTCACCCATCCTGCGGAGGACGGTCTGCTGCTGATGGGGCAGCTCCATCCCTACAAGAAGAAAGACAGCGTGGCTTTTGTGGATTTGGCTGTGGCTCTGAGAAATGCCTACGAGGATCTTCTTTTAGGGGCGACGACAACAAATGGGAAGGGGTACTACACTTTCAGGCTGCCGGATTGTTATAATGAGTGGGATATGGTGATGAGGACGAGCGTTGAGGATAAAAACATGAAGTATTATATCGGAATAAACCGGAACTTTTCTCCGGCGGCAAGAAAACTTTCCTATTACGAAATGCAGCCTCTTCCTCTTGACACTCCAAGAATCTATATGAAAGCTGTTGTGGATACAAGCAGAATAATTGTAACTCAGGATGTGCAGCTGATTCCAGAGGTGATAATCAAAGGTAAACGCTACCGTGATGCAAGAGCTTCATGGGAAAGAGAGTCATACGGTTCCCGGTATGCAACGCTGGCATATTTCTGTGCGGCGGATGTGGAAAGAATAATAGACAAAGGGGAGAAGCTGCCTTCTTTGTATGAATGGTTGCAGAGCAAAAATGAGTTCTTTGTCGGGAATGACAACATAAGTAATGCCATACCATACGAAAATCCGATTTACAACTATTGGGATGACGGCCCGTCTTACAGGAATCGTCCTATATTGTGGTTTCTTGACAACGAGTTTATGTTTGCAACAAGTGTGCCTCGTCAATACGCGAAAACACCGCATATCAGTGAACCTTTGGTTTATGACGAAGGTTTGTTCCCTGTCTTCATTGATGAAGTGAAATCTGTATATGTATCGGAGAAGCCGCTTGATGTTCGCCATATCAAAGACAACAAGATGGTTGGTTATAATTACGTATGTGTGTATGTCTATCAGCAAAGATATAAGCGCGCAAAAGTCAAGGGCATGAGATTCACCCATTTTGACGGATATTACACACCACAGACATTCGTGTCTCCCAATTACAGCATTTTGCCTCCTGAACCGGATTTTCGGCGTACATTATATTGGAATCCGAATGTCATTACGGATGGGGAAGGTAAGGCTGATGTTGAATTTTATAACAGCTCAAAATGCCGGCAGTTCATCATATCGGCTGAAGCCATAACGAAAGATGGGAAAGCATTGGTGTATTAAGGGAAGTTTTTAGAGGTGGAATTATATAAATATGTTTGCTGCGGACTGTTTGAACCGTGTCTGCCGGTAAACTTATTTGTAGATATGATAATAAAAATGTGCCTGTTGCCGTTATTGTTTATGATACATTTGGATTTATCATTATTTGATGTGTTTTTATGAAGAGAAGACTATATTACATATTATGTCTGCTTTGCTTGGCGGGTTTTCTTGCAGTCTCTTGCAGTGATAACGAAGAGTTTACTTCCGATATTTCCATGCGTCTGGATTTTTCAACCGACACGGTAAGGTTCGATACTGTTTTCACCACTATCGGTTCTTCGACGCAGCGTTTCAAGGTCTATAACCGCAATGATAAAGGAATACGTCTGAGTTCGGTGAGCCTTGCGGGAAGAGGAGAGTCCGGCTTTCGCATCAATGTCGATGGACAATACGGTACTTCCATTTCTGATGTGGAGGTGTTGCATGAAGACAGTATTTTTGTCTTTGTTGAAGTGACGGTCAATCCGCAGGCATCCGACAGTCCTGTTTTGATACGCGACACCGTGGTATTTGCGCTTGAAAGCGGCATACGTCAACAGGTCATTCTCGAAGCATACGGACAAGATGTCATTATCATGAGGGCGGAGGTTGTGCATGACAACAGGGAGTTGTCCGCTGCACGTCCTTATCTGATATATGATAGTCTTGTCGTGTCTGCCAATGCCAGACTGACTATTCCAGCTGGTGCCAAACTTTGTTTCCATCAGGGAGCGAGCATGTATGTGCACGGGCAGGTGGTGTGCGAAGGCAGTGTGTCTGAGCCTGTGGTCTTTAGAGGTGACCGCACAGACAAACTCTTTCCTTATCTGCCGTATGACCGGCTTGATGCACAGTGGGGAGGGATAAGTATTTCCTCTGAAAGCTATGGAAACCTCTTCTATCATGTCGATATACATGGCGGAACCTACGGCATTGCTTGTGATTCTGCAATGACGGACAGGTGCAAGATGGAATTGACGAACTCGGTTGTACATAATGTAAGTGGCAATGGTGTTCATGCCGTATGTTGCAACATGCTTGTTGCCAATACGCAGATTAGTAATTCCGGCGGACACTGTGTGTCTTTGTTCGGAGGCAGTTCGGAATTTGTGCATTGCACTCTTGCACAGTTTTATCCTTGGAATGCCTCTCGTGGTTCTGCTCTTTATTTCTGCAATGCTGCCGATGACTTCTTGTATCCTTTGGAGAAAGCTCATTTCTACAACACGATTGTGACGGGAAACTCGAGTGACGATGTGTTGGGCGGGGACATCAACCGTAATAAGGATGATGTTTCTTCTTCGGAAGTACCGTTCAATTATCTGTTTGCGAATTGTGTGCTAAATACGAAAATAAAAGAGCAGGATGCTGCGTCATACGTAGATTGCATTTTGGAAAGTGAGGAGAATGAAACATTTAAGGCATCGGATTTCCGTAATATAGATACCGATAATTATATATATGATTTTCGTCTTTCGGAAAAGTCGGTGGCTCGTGGGGTTGGTAGTGCTTCTTTCTCCTCCGATTATCCTTTGGATATGCTTGGTGTTGCTCGTCCGGACGAACATCCTGATGCAGGATGTTACCAGTGGGAGTAGGCATGGTAGATAACATGGACTCTTCCGAAAAATGATTATAGGAGAGGGGGAGTCGTATCAGAAGCTGTCTGAATTTTATTTTGATGTTTGCACAAGATATATGTTTGTAATCATTAGAATAAAATTTAGACAGCTTCTTTTAGTATTATGTATATCTTGTTTTATACAAAAAGACGGAAAAAAACGCTTTATTATAGAAATTGTCTGATAAAGTGATTTATTTTGCGACAAAAAGAAATAAAATATGAAAATATGGTGGCAAAAAGAAATAAAATACGTACTTTTGCAGCCGAATCAACACAAAAGAATAGATTTAAACATAAATAACGACAAAAGCAATGGTGAAAAGAGAGCAACTTAGCAAAGAAGCTGACAGCACTTTAGGCAGACAACCAAGAAGCTTTGGGCTGTATAGTGCGGAGAACGAGCATGATGCTTGTGGTGTCGGAATGGTGGTAAACATTCATGGCAACAAAAGTCACGAACTTGTTGACAATGCGCTCAAAGTTCTTGAGAACATGCAGCATCGTGGTGCTGAGGGTGCGGACAAGAAAACCGGTGACGGTGCCGGCATACTCTTGCAGATACCTCATGAGTTTATACTTCTGCAAGGAATCCCTGTTCCGGAGAAAGGTAAATATGGAACAGGACTTATCTTTCTTCCTAAAGATGAATCCAAACAGTCTGGTATATTGTCTGTCATGATAGAAGAGATTGAGCGGGAGGGTTTGAACCTGATGCATCTTCGCAATGTACCGACTTCGCCTGATTGTCTTGGTGATTCGGCTCTTTCCGTGGAACCGGACATCAAACAGATATTTGTTACGGGAGTTCCTGATGACAAACTGGACGAGTTTGAACGTACACTCTATAAGATACGTAAGAAGATAGAGAACCGTGTGGATAATCCTGATTTCTATATATGTTCTTTGTCAAGCAAGAATATCATATACAAGGGAATGCTTTCAAGCAAACAGTTGCGTCAGTATTTCCCAGATTTGTCGAATAATTATTTTACGAGTGGACTGGCTCTTGTGCATTCGCGGTTCTCTACTAATACATTCCCTATGTGGAAGCTGGCGCAGCCTTTCCGTTTGCTATGTCACAATGGAGAGATAAATACGGTCAGAGGAAACAGAGGATGGATGAAAGCGCGCGAATCAGTGCTTTCGTCTCCGTTGCTGGGCGATATCAAAGATATACGTCCTATACTTCAGTCGGAAATGTCGGATTCCGCGTCGCTTGACAATGTGTTCGAATTCCTTGTCATGTCGGGACTTTCGCTGCCGCAGGCAATGGCTATCCTTGTGCCGGAATCATTCAATGACAAGAATCCTATATCGGAGGATTTGAAAGCTTTCTATGAATACTATTCCATATTGATGGAACCGTGGGACGGACCTGCAGCATTGATGTTCAGTGACGGACGGTTTGCCGGAGGAATGCTCGACAGAAACGGTCTGCGTCCGGCGCGTTATACCATCACTAAGAACGGAATGATGGTTGTGGCAAGTGAAGTCGGAGTAATGGATTTTGAACCGGGCGAGATAACAGCGAAGGGACGTTTGCAACCGGGTAAGATTATTCTTATAGATACGCTTGAAGGCAAGATATATTATGATGGGGAGATAAAGGAGAAGCTTGCAGGGGAGCATCCTTACCGTCAGTGGCTTTCTACGAACCGCATACAACTTGAGAAACTGAAAAGCGGACGTAAGGTGAGCAATGCTGTGGAGAACTATGAACGTAAGCTGTTGAATTTTGGTTTTGGACAAGAAGATATAGATCGGACGGTCATACCGATGTGTGTGAACGGTTCAGAGCCTGTGGCCGCAATGGGTAATGATACTCCGCTTGCCGTAATCAGCGATCGTCCTCAGATATTTTTCAATTATTTCCGTCAGCAGTTTGCTCAAGTGACAAACCCAGCCATAGATCCTATACGTGAGGAGCTTGTGATGTCGTTGACCGAGTATATCGGAGCTGTCGGTACAAACATTCTCACTCCAGACGAGTCGAACTGTAAGATGGTTCGTCTGCCTCACCCGATATTGACAAACACTCAGCTTGATATTCTTTGTAACATACGCTACAAAGGATTCCATACGGTGAAGCTGCCGATGATATTTGAATGCAGCAAAGGTGAAAGCGGTCTGCGCGCTGCTATTGAAGGACTTTGCAAGAAGGCGGAAGAGAGCGTGAACGATGGAGTGAACTACATTATCTTGTCTGACCGTGACATTGATGAGACTCATGCGGCAATTCCGTCATTACTTGCGGTAAGTGCTGTTCACCATTATCTTATCAGTGTCGGCAAACGAGTGCAGACGGCTCTTATTGTAGAGTCGGGGGAGATACGTGAGGTGATGCATGCTGCACTTCTGCTTGGTTATGGAGCTTCTGCTATATGTCCTTATATGACATTTGCTGTGCTTGACGACCTTGTGAAGAAACATAAGATTCAGGAAGAGTATGCTACAGCGGAGAAGAATTATATCAAGGCTGTGTGCAAAGGGCTTTTCAAGATTATGTCGAAGATGGGTATCTCTACGATTCGTTCATACCGAGGAGCAAAAATATTTGAAAGTGTAGGACTGAGCGAAGGACTGCTGAAGAAATATTTTGGAACCGAGATTTCTACGATTGGCGGTATTGGTCTGCGTGATATAGCGAAGGATGCCATACGTTTGCATGACGAAGCGTTCAAACCGAAAGAAATTAATGAGTTTCTTCCGGATACCGGACTGTTCAGTTACCGTAAGGATGGTATTGTACATGCATGGACACCGGATACGATTGCAGGTCTTCAGATTGCCACTCGTTTGGGCTCTTACAAGAAATATAAAGAATGGAGTCACCTTGTAGATGAAAAGGAGAAACCGATATTTATCCGTGACTTCTTCCGATTCAAAAAAGCAGCAAAACCAGTTCCTGTTGAAGAAGTGGAACCGGTAGAAAGCATTGTCAAGCATTTTGTGGTTGGTGCAATGTCGTTTGGTGCCATAAGCATTGAGGCTCATGAGGCAATAGCTCTTGCCATGAACAAGCTGGGCACGCGCAGCAATACTGGAGAGGGCGGTGAAGACAATGAGCGTTACCATTCTTTTGTAGATGGTGTAAGTTTGTCAAGCAAGACAAAGCAGGTTGCTTCCGGACGTTTTGGAGTGACTGCCGAGTATCTTGTCAATGCTGAAGAAATTCAGATAAAGGTGGCGCAGGGTGCAAAACCGGGTGAAGGCGGTCAGCTTCCGGGATTCAAGGTGAACAAGATTATTGCCAAGACCCGCAATTCAATCCCCGGAATCTCGCTTATCTCTCCTCCTCCTCATCACGACATCTATTCGATTGAAGATCTCGCACAACTTATCTTCGATTTGAAGAACATCAATCCGTCGGCAGCAGTGAGTGTGAAGCTTGTAGCTGAAAGCGGAGTCGGAACTATTG
Organism: Bacteroidaceae bacterium; assembly: GCA_017621515.1. Lineage (GTDB taxonomy): Bacteria > Bacteroidota > Bacteroidia > Bacteroidales > Bacteroidaceae > RGIG8745. The sequence goes on along the minus strand of JAGASY010000111.1, from coordinate 14,178 downwards.
CTGCCGGTGTGGCAAAGGCGAAGGCTGATTTAATTGTCATCTCCGGAGCGGAAGGTGGTACGGGGGCTTCTCCTGCATCGTCAATGAGATTTGCTGGTATTTCTCCAGAGATAGGTCTTGCCGAGACACAGCAGACTCTTGTGCTTAACGGACTGCGTGGACAGGTACGTTTGCAGACGGACGGACAGTTGAAAACCGGTCGCGATGTGGTGCTTATGGCAATGCTTGGTGCCGATGAGTTCTCATTCGGAACATTGCCGTTGATTGTACTGGGATGTGTCATGATGCGCAAGTGCAATACCAATACTTGTCCGGTGGGTGTGGCTACACAAGATCCGGAGTTACGCAAGCGTTTCATGGGTAAATCGGAGTACCTTGTGAATTTCTTCACTTATCTGGCACAGGAAGTGCGAGAGTATCTTGCCGAAATGGGCATAAGAAACTTTAATGATATTATCGGACGTACAGACCTTATAGAAGTAGAAGAATGTGAGCCTTCAACTAAATATGGCACGATGGACTTCAGTCGTTTGCTTACCCAAGTGGAGAATGGGAAGGATGTTCATTGGGACGGACGTGAATTTACGAAAGTGGAAGATGTCAAGGATATACGTATCATCGAGGCTTGCAAGAGAGCTATTGACGACAACGAAGAGGTGAATCTTGATTTCACCATCAAGAATACGGATCGTGCGGTCTGCACCATGCTTTCCGGAGTGATAGCCAAGAAATTCGGTGAAGCGGGACTTCCCGACTCGACAATCAATATCAAGTTCAAAGGTTCTGCCGGACAAAGTTTCGGTGCATTCCTGACCAAAGGAGTGAACATCAAGCTTGAAGGCGAATGCAACGACTATTTTGGTAAAGGATTGAGCGGTGGTCGTATCTCTATCTTGCCTCCGGTGAGGTCGAACTTTGTGGCTGAGGATAATATTATAGCTGGAAATACTGGTCTTTATGGTGCTACAGCCGGAGAACTTTACGTGAATGGTCGTGTCGGAGAACGCTTTGGTGTGCGCAATTCTGGTGCTGTAGCTGTAATAGAAGGTGCCGGTGACCACTGTTGCGAATACATGACTGGTGGACGAATCGTTGTGCTCGGAGAGACAGGACGTAACTTTGCAGCCGGAATGTCGGGAGGTGTGGCATACGTTTGGGACAAGAATCATAATTTCGACTATTTCTGTAATATGGATATGGTGGAAATCAATCTTGTCGAGGAGGCAAGCTACCGCAAAGAACTCCATGAACTTATCCGACAGCATTACCTCTACACAGGAAGTTCGCTTGCACGTACCATGCTTGACAACTGGGCACATTATGTGGATGAGTTCATACAGGTGGTGCCTATTGAGTATAAACGTGTTCTTCATGAGGAACAGATGGCGAAACTGCAACAGAAGATAAAGGATATGCAGCGTGACTATTAATATAAGAAAAGTGAGTATTTAATCAACGAAAGACAAAATAAGATGGGAAATCCAAAAGCATTTTTGACTGTTCCGAGAAAAGAGGCGGGTTACCGTCCTGTGCATGACCGCATACATGATTTCGGCGAGGTGGAGCAGACGTTGAACACAAAAGACAGGCAGGAGCAAGCATCACGTTGTATGGACTGCGGTGTGCCTTTCTGCCATTGGGCTTGTCCGCTCGGCAATAAAGATCCGGAATGGAACGATGCTCTTTACAAAGGAGAGTGGGAAACTGCATATAAGATATTGAAGAAGACAAACGATTTTCCTGAATTTACGGGAAGAATATGTCCTGCACTCTGCGAGAAAGCATGTGTGCTTTATCTGAGCACTGGTGAGGCAGTGACCAATCGTGAAAATGAATGTGCCATAGCGGAGCGTGCGTTCCTTGAAGGCTATGTCACGATAGAGCATCCTGAACGCAACGGCATGAAGGTGGCTGTAATCGGAGCCGGTCCGGCCGGTCTTGCAGCAGCCAATCAGTTGAACTATAAGGGATATGAGGTGACAGTATATGACAAGAACGAAGCTGCCGGCGGCTTGCTTCGCTATGGAATCCCTAACTTCAAGCTCAATAAGCTTATCATCGACCGTCGCATAAAGGTGATGGAGGCAGAAGGTGTGAAGTTTGTGTATAACACGGATATTGATGTGACAGACTTGCCAGAGGGGTATGATGCATACGTGGTAAGTACCGGCACTCCGCAGGCGCGTGATATAGATGTCCCCGGACGTGAACTGAAGGGAATCCATCTGGCTCTTGACATGCTTTCGCAGCAGAACCGTATTCTGGCGGGCATGGAGTTTGACGAAGACGAACTTGTCAGTGCGAAAGGGAGGAAAGTACTTGTAATCGGTGGAGGCGATACCGGTTCCGACTGTATTGGTACTTCCAATCGGCAGGGGGCTGTGAGCGTGACACAGATTGAGATTATGCCGAAACCTCCTGTGGGACATAATCCTGCCACTCCTTGGCCTAACTGGCCGGTTATTCTGAAGACGACTTCCAGCCATGAGGAAGGCTGTGAACGCCGTTGGTTGTTGAATACGAATTGTTTTATAGGAAAAGACGGACACGTGACTGGTGCGGAAGTCGAAGGAGTAATCTGGGAAAAGAATCCGGATGGAGGACGTCCGATAATGAAGCTTGACGGCAAGAAAGAGATTATAGAATGCGATCTCGTGCTTCTTGCGATGGGCTTTATCAGACCTCAACAGCCGGAGTTCCCGGAAAATGTGTTTGTGGCAGGAGATGCCGCTTCCGGAGCGAGTCTTGTGGTACGTGCCATTGCGAGTGGTAGAAAGACCGCAGAAGCAGTTGATAAGTATCTTAAAGCAAAATAAGTAAATCGACATTTTTTGAAAGTATATTCGGCACTGCAGATTATGTGCCGTCTGTATTGACAGGGTGTGACGGAATTGATTTTTACGTCATACCCTGTCCTTTTTTATGTTCTGGTAATTCCCTTCCCTCATTCTTAGGATAATCCCTATGGAGTAATACGAAAGCCGTTTGTGTGCAGACAAAACAATCGTTGCCAAGAATTGTCGGAAAAGTTCTATTTTTGCAGATGAATTACAAGAACAATATAGAGTGTAGTATTGTTTGTTGAGAAAGATGAATCGATAAACGACAAAAAGTAGGAAAAAAGGAATGAGACAGACCGGACAATCCGTGACAATATTCACATCACTCGTCTTGTTGACATGGGCAAGCATGGGTGCGACCGCAGCATATTCCCAGACTGTGAGTGAAGTGTCGGTTTTAAAACAGATAAACATATCGAAAATGAATGTGCTATCTGCCAATTATAGCGGCATCACACACATAGAAGGCGACAGATATGCCGTGGTGGATGATAAAGGCTATGGCTGTGGAGTGAGTTTTCTGGATATAAAAATGGATAAGTCCAATGGAAAAGTTACGAATGTCGTTCAGCGTTTCATGCCGGACATGGAATACAGGGCAGACGAGATGCGTGATGGCGAGGGCATAGCCTATTGCAACGAAACCGGTACTCTGTTTGTAAGTGGAGAGGAAGACCAGAAGATTCTTGAGTATGACATGAACGGCAAACCAACCGGACGTCAACTTGCCGTTCCTTTGTCTATGGGAAAATCCAATATATATAGCAATCGCGGGTTTGAGTCACTCACATACAACAACTTTACCAAACTTTTTTGGACGACAACAGAGTCTGCACTCAAATCCGACTGTATGTCTTTCTCCGCCAATAGTCCATGCGAAAAAAACATTCTCCGTCTGCAAAGTTTCGGGCTTGATTGGAAACCGGTAGGGCAATATGCTTACAAGATGGAGTCACCTCAGATAAGAAAAAAGAATATAAGGAACTTTGTACATGGGGTTTCTGATATTGTGGCACTTGATACCGGCGGACTGATAGTGATGGAAAGGGAAATGTGTGTGACAAAGAAGTACTTGGGAAGTTACTGTACCATACGGCTTTTTATAGTGAATCCTATGGAGAGCGAGGAGATTGAAGAAGATACGGACGTGAACACACTTTCAGAGGACAAACTGCTGAGAAAGAAATTTCTTTGTGAATTTACCACGTATCTGAAATTAGGAAATATGGGGTTTGCGAATTACGAAGGTATGTGTCTCGGACCAAAACTTGATGATGGCAGACAGACCATAATCCTTATCAACGACTCACAGAAGGGAGCCGGGAATATGTTCAAGCATTTGAAAGAGTATCTAAAAGTAATCGTTGTGAAGCTATAAAAGGACTTTCTGTATTATTTTGACCGTCTATATTACAGAGTTGTACGTAATATGTTAAATATGCGAAATATACTTGGTGCAGAAATCAAAAAGCAATACATTTGCAAAAAATCTGATGAAATATAACATCTTAAATAATAGGAATATGAAAAAGCTGCTGATAATATTATGTATGGCATTTGCATACAACATGCAGATATGTGCGCAATCTCTTTATAAGACTGTTTATGAAAGAGCTATATCTGTGGTCAATGACCCGAAGTCGAGTGAGGAAGATATACAGATAAATCAGTTCAAAGTGACAGTGTTGAATTATATTACGTCGCAGGTGAAGAAGCGTGCAATGGAGAAAGACAGCTATTTCTATGATTCACAAGCTGTCAACCTTGCCTCATTCATCACGGACTTTGAATCGGATTTGTTGAAAGCTCGCGGAATATCTACTGCAAAACGATTGGAAGTAATCAATTGCTATCGTGATGCGTCGCTTGCCAATCCTCTTTTTAATGACTCTGACAAAGAAAAGGTGTATTGCTATGTGAATGACAAGCAGACTTACACTCCGTTTTCTATTGATACAGATTGGGAAAAGGCATACGACATCGTGACTGCAAAGATAAAGACAATATTGAAATAGGCTTTGTAATAAGGCGATTTGTTATAAGAGTGTTCTTGTGGGCATCGTTTGCCTGCAAGAACACTTTTTTATTATGGCGGTGTGTCCTTTGTTGTAGTTTTCGATTTTGTTCAAATGGGTGTTCACAGATTTTTCCTTTTGTTTATATTGGATGTCTTCACAGACTCCTCCGTCGCAAGCTCCCCAATTGCTCCTCTGTTAGAGGAGGTGGCGCGTAGCGACGGAGGAGTCTGTCGAATACATCCACCAAAACAGTTAAAAAAGATATATTTTATGTGGTTCTCATTTTGACAAAATGATATTTTCGCCCAAAATGAAAATTTAACACTTGAACCGATTTTCTGTCGGCGGCGAAGAGACAAAATTTTTGATACAAGGATAATTAATTGATAATCAATGAAATAAAATTTTGTCCAAAATGCTCAAAAAAACGCGCCGGACGCAATTTTTTGATAATTTTGAACACTCCGATACTCTGTTGATTATTAATATATTACATTCAAACTTGCCATTTTGACTTTCAAACACTCCCCAAAATTCATCTACTTTTAAGTTTCTGTTCAGATACTTTTTCAAAGTGGTAAATTACATACTTCTTAACATTTCAGTTGGTGCAAACAGTTCTTTTCTCGGCTTCCCGGTGTCTTTTTATTTTCAGTGCGCTGTCATCAAATTTTCAGCGCACAGCAAATAAAACAGCAGCGCACTGTGGTTAAAAAAACAGTGCGCTGGAAATGTGACGACAGTGCGCTGAAAATTCGAAAACTTAGTAGTTTTTTCAAAAAAACTCTTCGCCGAAAATAAATAAATGTGAAAGAATCACTTCAAAATGAAACACTATTTCACAATTCTCGGAGGCTTCAGAAAATGCGCGTAAAATCCTCATTCTTTGATAAAAGTTCGGCGCGCTTCATTTTGACGCGTGCCAGAAGGCTTGGAATTTTAACATTTGATAAAATCAGAAAGAAAGCAATTTTATGAAATAATAGTCATATTGGTTTTCTATTACCAGTGTTTGTGTTCATTGTGTCAGAAAATAATTTTGTTAAAAAAAGCATATAAAAAATTTTGTTATGGGAGCATTTTCGGGCGATTTGTGGATATATTCACCCACTTAGAAACACATGAGGAGTCTGCCGGAGAAACCATGTGAAACATCTGATATAACCTCTGTAATCAGTGATAAATTGAAAACCGCTTCTTGAACATTTGGAGGGCTTTCACCATTATTTTATTATTAGAATGTAACCAAAAGACCTTTTTTTGAGAAAAACTGCTATACATTTCACAGAAATACGTAACTTTGTAGCCAAATATATTCAATGAGAGAGACAAAGCATGAATGTTGCGATAGTGAAATATAATGCAGGTAATATTTGTTCTGTAGATAATGCTTTCCGCCGTCTTGGCATTGTTCCTGTGGTCACGTCTGATCCTGAACAACTGATGAAGGCTGACAGGGTGGTGTTTCCCGGACAGGGAGAAGCCGGGACGACAATGGAATATCTGCGAGAGCACAAGCTGGATGAAGTCATCAGAAATCTGAGACAGCCGGTGTTGGGAATCTGTATAGGTATGCAGCTGCTTTGTCGCCATTCCGAGGAAAATGACACCAAGTGTTTGGGGGTGTTCGATGTTGAAGTGAAACGCTTCGCACCCCAAAGACATGAGGACAAGGTTCCGCAAATGGGATGGAATACTGTGACAGATACGAAGAGCGGACTGTTTGAAAATATAGGCAGTCAGGAGTTTGTTTATTTTATACATAGCTTCTATGTTCCGCTTTGTGAATATACCATAGCCACCACGCACTATGTGCAACCGTATAGCAGTGCGCTCCATAAGGATAACTTTTATGCAACTCAGTTTCATCCGGAGAAGAGTGGCAGTGCCGGCGAGAGGATACTGGAGAATTTTCTCAATATAGCCAATTGACAGTTCCGATGGTTCCGGTAGTCCTGTTTGTTCCGGGCAGCCCAAGGTTCTACTTACAAATACACAACGCAATTAAATGAAAAAGATTGAAATCATACCTGCCATAGATATTATAGAGGGCAAATGTGTTCGTCTGACTCAGGGCGACTACCGGCAGAAGACCATATACAATGATGATCCGCTGGAAGTGGCCAAGATGTTTGAGTCTCATGGGATAAGACGGTTGCATGTGGTGGATCTTGACGGTGCTCGCTCGAAACATGTGGTCAACTGGAAAGTGGTTGAGAGGATAGCTTCTGCTACGGAACTGACGATTGATTTCGGCGGCGGCATAAAGACAGAAGCTGATGTGGATATAGCGTTTGCTTCCGGTGCTTGCTATGTGACAGTCGGAAGTATTGCTGTTACCGACCGGGAGGCTTTTGTGGGATGGATTGAGAAGTATGGTGCAGACAAGATGATTCTTGGCGCGGATACTAAAGGCGGACATATCAGTATCAATGGATGGAAAGAGGAGTCGGAAGACGAGTTGTTACCGTTCATTGAGAAATATATGTCTCATGGAATTAACAATGTGCTATGTACCGATATAAGTAAAGACGGAATGCTGCAAGGCCCGTCTGTCAAGCTGTATGGAAGTATTATGGCGGAGCATCCTCGTCTGCATCTGATAGCCAGCGGAGGGGTAAGCTCCGTAGGCGATATTATCGAACTCCGGGATGCCGGTGTTCCGGCTGTGGTGTTCGGCAAAGCCATTTATGAGGGACGTATTGGAATGGATGAACTGGAAAAACTGATGTAGAATGTTGGCGAAACGAATAATTCCATGTCTTGACATCAAGGATGGTCAGACTGTGAAAGGAACCAATTTTGTTGACTTGCGGCAAGCGGGCGACCCAGTTGAGCTTGGGAGAGTGTATAGCGAACAGGGAGCGGACGAACTTGTCTATCTCGACATCACTGCCAGTTTTGAAGGGCGCAAGACATTTACGGAACTGGTGAGGCGCATTGCAAGAGAGATAAATATTCCGTTCACTGTCGGAGGAGGAATCAACGAACTGAGCGATGTGGATCGTCTTCTGAATGCGGGAGCGGACAAAGTAAGTATCAACTCGGCGGCATTGCGACGTCCGCAGTTCATCGACGAGATAGCCGGTAATATCGGTTCTCAGGTGTGTGTGGTTGCAATAGATGCCAAGGAGACTGACGGCAGATGGGAATGCTATCTGAACGGAGGCAGAGTGCCGACGGGACGTGATTTGTTTGAATGGGCAAAGGAGGCGAATGAGCGCGGTGCCGGAGAAATATTGTTCACGAGCATGAACCATGACGGTGTGAAGAATGGATATGCGGATGAAGCCTTGTGCAAACTTTCGGAGATACTTACCATACCGGTCATTGCATCCGGAGGGGCAGGACGGAAAGAGCATTTCCGCGACACTTTTGTCAACGGACACAGTGATGCGGCACTTGCTGCGAGTGTGTTCCATTTCGGAGAGATAAGCATACCGGAGCTGAAAAGATACTTGCGTGATGAAGGAGTCAACGTGAGAATATAATATAGTTTTCCTTGTATTTAATAAATAACGATTATAATGATGTCATTAGATTTTGAAAAGTTGGGAGGTCTTGTCCCTGCTGTCATACAGGATGAAAAGACAAATAAAGTGCTTATGCTCGGATTTATGAATGAGGACGCATACAACAAGACCGTTGAAAGCGGAAAAGTTACATTCTGGAGCAGGACGAGAAAGTGTCTGTGGACAAAAGGAGAGACAAGTGGAAATTATCTGAATGTGGTTTCCATTGCGTCGGACTGCGACAACGACACTCTGCTTATCAAGGTCAATCCTGTCGGTCCTGTGTGCCATACCGGAGCTGACACTTGCTGGAACGAGAAAAACGAGAACCCGATTATGTTTCTTTCTGAACTGCAGAGATTCATAGAGAAGCGTCATGAGGAGATGCCGGAAGGCTCATATACAACCAGTCTCTTTCAATCCGGATGCAACAGAATGGCTCAGAAGGTTGGTGAAGAGGCGATAGAGTCTGTCATAGAGGCTATGGCGGGAAATAATGAGAGGCTCATATACGAGGCTTCCGATATGATATATCATCTGATTGTGCTTCTGACATCGAAAGGACTTAGAATCGAGGACCTTGCCACGGAACTCAGAAAGCGTCATGACCCCAACTGGCACAAACATTGATGCCGCGGTGCTTGTCTTCATGCAGATGGTTCTCGTGATACAGAGGAGGCAGACTGTCTGCCACATATTGCCACATAATAAATAAAAGAAATACAGATGCTGATTGAATATAAGAATGTAGATATTTTTCAGGAAAGCCAGCAGGTGCTTGAAAATGTGAGCTTCACGACCGATGAAGGAGAGTTTGTCTATATAATCGGTAAGGTTGGCTCAGGAAAAAGCTCCCTGCTGAAAACTCTCTATGGCGAATTGCCCATTGGCGGAGGCGAAGCGAAAGTTCTGGACTATGACTTGTGCAGGCTGAAAAGAAAGCATCTGCCGGAGCTGAGGCGCAGACTGGGCATTATTTTTCAGGACTTTCAGTTGCTGACAGACCGCAATGTGGAGGAAAATCTGTATTTTGTGCTGAAAGCTACAGGATGGAAGCATAAGAATGAGATAGAGCAGCGTATTCAGGAAGTGCTTGACATGGTAGGAATGGGAACGAAGGGATACAAACTTCCGTGTGAGCTTTCCGGAGGCGAACAGCAGCGTATTGCCATTGCGAGGGCTATACTGAACAATCCTCAGTTGATTCTTGCCGATGAGCCTACCGGCAATCTGGACAAGGAAACAAGCATACAGATAACGGAACTTCTGCATGATATATGCCGGAAAGGTTCTACTGTCATGATGATTACCCATAATCTGAATCTTGTGAGGCGCTATCCCGGCAGAATATTCCTGTGTGAAAACAAAACCATCAGAGAGGTTACGAGTGCGGACAATCTTTAACGATGTTTCGCAGAAGTGAACCGAAATCCTGCTCATGTCGGTCTGTATGGCGGATGACAGGACTTCCGGCATTGTGAGGGTAGGGACGGGATTCGGACTATATCCTTTGTGGCAACACCGCATTTTCGGGTTTGCAGGAATTGCAAACTGGATGCCGGTCTTAAAAATTAGAATAAAATATAATAAATAAAGACAGAATCAATGAAAGTATTAAAGTTTGGAGGAACATCTGTAGGAACAACCCAGCGAATGAAAGAGGTTGTCAGTTTGATCGCAGACGGAGAACAGAAGATTGTTGTACTCTCTGCAATGTCAGGCACAACGAATACTCTTGTAGAAATTTCCGACTATCTTTACAAGAAAAATCCGGAGGGTGCCAATGAGAATATCAACCAGCTTGAGATAAAGTACAAGAAGCATGTTGATGAACTCTACACTACAGAGGAATACAAGCAGAAGACACTTGATTTCATAAAGCAGGAATTTGATTATCTGCGCTCGTTCACCAAAGGTATATTCACTATGTTCGAAGAGAAAATCATTGTCGGACAGGGCGAAATCATTAGTACCAATATGGTGACAAACTATCTTCTTGAGCAAGGATACAATGCTACGCTTCTGCCTGCACTTGAGTTTATGAGAACAGACAAGAATGCGGAGCCTGATCTTGAATACATCAGAGAGAAGCTCAAGTTGCAGCTTGAAGCTAATCCGGACAAAGAAATATACATTACACAGGGATTCATCTGCCGTAACGCATACGGGGAGATTGACAACTTGCAGCGTGGAGGCTCAGACTATACAGCATCTTTGATTGGAGCCGCTGTCAATGCCGAGGAAATCCAAATATGGACTGACATCGACGGAATGCACAACAACGACCCGCGTTATGTGGAGAATACGTCTCCTGTGAGCAATCTGCATTTTGAGGAAGCTGCAGAACTTGCCTATTTCGGAGCGAAGATTCTTCACCCGACATGTGTGCAGCCTGCAAAATTCGCAGGTATTCCTGTAAAGCTGCTCAACACAATGGACCCTAAAGCGCAGGGCACTGTCATCAGCAATGAGACGGAGAAGAACAAGATAAAGGCTGTGGCTGCAAAGGACAATATTACTGCCATCAATATTACATCGAGCCGTATGCTGTTGGCATACGGGTTCTTGCGCAAAGTTTTTGAGATTTTCGAGACCTATAAGACAAGCATAGATATGGTTTGTACGTCTGAAGTAGGGGTGTCTGTCAGCATTGACAACACAGCCAATCTCAATCAGATTCTGGATGAACTGAAGAAGTTCGGTACAGTGAAGGTGGATCATAACATGTGTATAATATGTGTGGTGGGCGATCTTGACTGGCACAATGTCGGTTTTGAGTCTTCTGCGGCTGAGGCAATGAAGGAGATACCGGTACGCATGATTTCATACGGAGGCAGCAACCATAACATATCATTCCTTATTTCTGCAGATGACAAGAAACGCGCATTGCAGTCATTGAGTAAGCATTTGTTTGAATAATCCTTGTAGAACGATGAGAACGACATTTCCTGTAGAGAAGATGAAAGGTATGCAGACCCCTTTCTATTATTACGATACGGACTTACTGCGTAGCACGCTTGATGCTGTCAATGCGGAGACTGCAAAATATGGAAACTATTTTGTTCACTATGCAGTAAAGGCGAATGCCAACAAGAAAATTCTTGCTGTCATCAACGAAAAAGGGATGGGCATTGATTGTGTCAGCGGATGGGAGATGGAGGCTGTGCTCGATGCAGGCTTTCCGGCAAGTAAGATTGTGTTTGCCGGAGTAGGAAAAAGCGATTGGGAAATCAATCTCGGGCTTGATAAGGGAATCTGTTGTTTTAATGTGGAGAGCATCCCGGAACTGGAAATTATCAATGAGCTTGCAGCAGCCAAAGGTAAGGTGGCAACGGTATGCTTCCGCATCAATCCGAATGTGGGCGCACATACACATGCCAATATCACCACCGGACTTGCAGAGAACAAGTTCGGCATTGCCATGGAAGATATGGAAAGGGTGATAGCTTTGGCTGGGACCATGAAGAATATTTGTTTCAAGGGACTTCATTTTCACATCGGAAGCCAGATTCTTGAAATGGATGACTTTGTGGCTCTATGTGAAAGAATCAACGAGTTGCAGGACAAGCTTGAACAGTCGGGCATTCACATTGAAATTATCAATGTTGGTGGTGGATTGGGTATAGACTATGACAATCCTAATGAACATCCGGTGCCGGATTTTGAGAGCTATTTCGCCACTTATCACCGCCATCTGAAACTGCGTGAAGGACAGACCCTGCACTTCGAGCTGGGACGTTCTCTTGTGGCACAGTGCGGAAGTCTTATCACAAAGGTATTGTATGTGAAACAAGGTTCATACAAGCAGTTTGCCATTGTGGATGCCGGAATGACCGATCTTATACGTCCGGCGCTATATCAGGCACATCATGAGATAGAGAATATCACGAGCGACAGGGGTGAGGAAATTTATGACGTAGTAGGTCCGATATGTGAATCGAGCGATGTCTTTGACAAAGGAGTGAAGCTTAACGGAGTGCAGCGCGGAGATCTTCTCGCTTTGCGGAGTGCCGGCGCGTATGGTGAGATAATGGCTTCGGGATATAATTGTCGTCCTTTGCCGAAAGGCTATGTTTCTGACGAACTGTAAGAACGCTTCTTCCACTACGAAGAAAGATAGATTTAGATGAAAGCAAGCAACCGATTTGAAACACAATCGGTTGCTTTTTTTGTGACCTGTCGCGTACTTGGGCAACTGACTTTCTATTCATGTTTTACATATACAATACAAACTATAAGAATATTTTTATGGCAACGGTAAAATTAAAATTTCGCCATTCGGTGATAGAAGGCAAAGAAGGTGTGCTTTATTATCAGGTGACGCACCGTAGTAAAGTGCGGCAGGTGAAGACCATCTACACTTTATTATCCGACGAGTGGGAGAGTGTGACATCGACGATACTTGCTATCGGGACAAGAGAACGCATTGTCCAGCTCTTGTGCATCCGTGAAAAGATTGGTCGAGAAATGAAGATGATAAGGGACATGATTGCAGATAGAGACAGCAGATGCAGAAGCTACACTGTAGATGAGTTGGCTGACGACATACGCAACATGAGACCTGTTCAAACGGTCTTCTGTTTTATGCAACTCCAGATACAACGGCTGTTGGATGTGGACAGAATCGGTACGGCAAAAACTTATGCAGCCACCTTGAACAGCTTCCGCCGCTTTCGGCATGGCGAAGACCTTTGTTTCGATTCTGTTACCCGGGAACTGGTGGAGAAGTATGAGGCTTATCTGCAAAAGGCAGGATTGATGCGCAATACCACCTCTTTCTATTTGCGCACCTTCAGGACTGTGTATAACATGGCAGTGGCAGAACAACAGTGTGCTGTGGCACAGAATGTGTTTGCTCACGTATATACGGGATTCGACAAGACATGTAAACGTGCTGTGTCAATAGAATATATTAAAGCAATCAAGCGTCTGAACCTTTCTTCTTTTCCGTCACTGGAATTTGCCCGTGATATATTCATGTTCAGCTTTTACATGCGTGGAATGTCATTTGTTGACATTGCCTATTTGAAGAAGTCGGACTTGAAAAACGGTTTTGTCATATATTCCCGTCGGAAGACTCGTCGCAGACTGACGATAGAGTGGGAGCAGCCTATGCAGGACATTGTGTGCCGCTATTCTGTCGCTACGGGGAACTCCTCTTTCTTGTTGCCCATCATCAATGAGCACAAAGGCGATGAGCGAAAACAGTATGAACGGATGGAACGTAAAGTGAACCGTTGTCTGAAGACAGTGGCACGGATGGCAGGGCTGAAAGTACCGCTGACAATGTATGTGGCGCGCCATTCGTGGGCTTCAATAGCAAGAACCAAGCAAATTCCGCTTTCTGTAATCAGCGAGGGGATGGGGCATGATTCTGAGAAGACGACGCAAGTTTATCTTGCCTCATTAGATACATCTGCCATAGACCATGCAAACAGAAAAATATTGAAACTGCTGTAAGAGGATGTTTCTAATGTGATAGTTATGTAGGAAATATTTGATATTAAGTGGTTGTATTCACAGACTTCTCATGCCGTGAATACAACCACTTGAATCTCAAAAAAGTCTGTGAATATCTCCACTAAAACAGTAAAAAAACACGCAAAAAGCCATTTTTCGATTTGACAAAATGATATTTTCGCCCAAAATGAAAATCTAACACTTGGAGCAATTTTTGTAACTATTCAGTCCCCCAACGGAGATGCTTTCCGAAATAAATGGTTAGTTACATGATGCTGACTGTCATTGATTTACGTACATGTAACTTGGTAGCGAATCAGTAAAATAAACAATATTGATAATCAATAT
>JAGASY010000110.1 GCA_017621515.1 Bacteroidaceae bacterium | reverse complement strand
TTAGTAGTCTTTTTCAAAAAACTCTTCTCCGGGTATAAATAAATGTAAAAGAGCCATTCAAAAATGAAACACTATTTCACAATTTGTGGAGGCTTCACGAAATGCGCATAGAATCCCCATTCTTCGAGAAAAGTTCAGTGAGCTTCATTTTGACGTGTACCAGAGGGCTTGGAATTTTAACAATTGACAAAATCAAAAAGACAGCATTTCAAAGCAAGAACAAACAGACTGGGTCAAAACATCCTAATAAAGCAACATTTTGTCAAAAAATATTTTTGTTAAAATATATATATAAAATATTTTGCTATGGAGAGCGTTTAGACACTGTTTTTGAGAAGGCACCTATCGAATATCCCCCACTTACACAACCGACAAACAAGCAAGAAACATCCATACAAATAAGCAAAATCCACATCTGCAACAAAAACAAAGACTCCAAACAGCAAAAAAAATCCTTTTGAATGCTGCATTACGCACAACATTCAAAAGGATTCTCATTTTATGTCCTCACAAAATAATCTGCAAGCTTATGCCTCGCTACGATTATTGCGTTTGCGCTCCAAATGGTCGAGTATCACCTTTCTTATACGCATACTTTTAGGAGTCACTTCCACATACTCATCTGCCTTTATGTATTCAAGAGCTTCTTCCAAAGAAAGAACTACCGGCGGAATGATACGCGCCTTATCATCCGTTCCGGAAGCACGAGTATTCGTAAGCTGCTTGGCTTTAGTGACATTCACTACAAGGTCGTTCTCATGCACATGTTCTCCGACAACCTGTCCCGCATACACTTTGTCCTGAGGGAAAATGAAGAACTTACCGCGATCCTGCAAATGGTCGATGGCAAAAGCTACGGCTGTACCGGTTTCCATAGCAATCATAGAGCCGTTTGTTCTGCGCACCATATCGCCCTTATACGGCTGATAGTTCTTGAAACGGTGTGCCATGATAGCCTCGCCTTGGCTTGCAGTCAGCACATTGGTACGCAAGCCGATGATTCCGCGCGAAGGTATCTCAAATTCGATGTTCACTCTGTCGCCCTGAGCTTCCATAGACAGCATTTCGCCTTTACGGCGCGTAACCATGTCTATCATCTTGCTTGAGGAATCCTGAGGGACATTGATTGTCAGTTCTTCAATAGGTTCGCACTTAACACCGTTTATTTCCTTATAGATAACCTGCGGCTGGCCAACCTGCAACTCATAACCTTCACGGCGCATAGTCTCGATAAGCACAGAAAGATGGAGCACTCCGCGTCCACTGACTACCCAACTATCCGTAGAATCTTCTTTTGCCTCTACACGAAGTGCGAGGTTCTTTTCAAGTTCTTTCCGCAAACGGTCTCCGATATGGCGGCTTGTGCAGAACTTGCCTTCTTTGCCGAAGAACGGCGAATTGTTTATGGTAAAGAGCATAGACATCGTTGGCTCATCAATACTGATGGTCGGCAGTTGTTCAGGAGTTTCAAAGTCACAGATAGTATCGCCAATTTCAAAATTGGTAAGTCCTATCACTGCGCAAATATCACCACTCGACACCTCTTCTGCCGCCCTGTGACCCATGCCTTCGAAAGTGTGCAACTCCTTGATTTTCGTCTTCTCCTGCGAACCGTCACGATGGCATATCGTAATATTCATACCTGTTCTAAGAGTACCGCGATGTACACGTCCCACAGCAATACGTCCTGTATATGTAGAATAATCAAGGGATGTAATAAGCATCTGCGGTGTGCCTTCAAGACGCTGAGGAGCTGGAATCGTATTAATAATAGTATCCAGCAAGTAAGTAATGTCATTGGTAGGAGTCTGCCAATCCTCGCTCATCCATCCGTTCTTTGCAGAACCATAGACAACCGGGAAGTCCAACTGATCATCTGTGGCATTCAAACTGCACATCAAATCGAAGACCATTTCATAAACTTCTTCCGGACGGCAGTTTGGCTTATCCACCTTGTTGACGACAACTACAGGCTTCAGCCCTATCTCCAGAGCCTTCTGAAGAACAAAACGAGTCTGCGGCATAGGACCTTCAAAAGCATCAACAAGCAGAATACAGCCGTCGGCCATGTTAAGCACACGTTCCACCTCACCTCCGAAGTCGCTGTGTCCCGGAGTATCTATCACATTGATTTTAACCCCCTTATAGTTTATGGATACATTTTTGGAAAGAATAGTTATACCTCTTTCACGCTCAAGTTCATTGTTATCCAATATCAAATCTCCGGTCTGCTGGTTCTCACGGAAAAGGTTTCCGGCAAGCAGCATCTTATCAACCAAAGTAGTCTTGCCATGATCGACGTGCGCAATAATCGCAATGTTTCTGATGTCCTGCATATTATTTCTTTTATACCTTAAATATAGACGGATTCAGCAGAAAAAGAGTCATTGCCCGAGGAAGATTGAATAACTGTCTGAACAATCCGGCACAAGAGAAAAGGTAGCCGGAAACGCTTCAACATTCATACCCGAACAAGAATCATACATTTGTCATGCCGAATCTTACTTTTTTCGGCTGCAAAGTTAACTTTTTTTTCTCATATATAATTGATAATTCGTGAAATATGCGTACCTTTGCACCCGCAAATGCAAATAATAATTTATAATTAATCAACAAAAAACTCAGTTATGTACTTAGATGCTGCTAAAAAGCAAGAAATCTTTAGCCAGTACGGAAAGTCTAACACTGATACTGGCTCATGCGAAAGCCAGATAGCATTGTTTTCATACCGTATTAGCCGTTTGACCGAACATGTTAAGGCCAATCACAAAGATTATACAACAAACAGAGCACTTGTTAAACTCGTAGGTCGCCGTCGCAAAATGTTGACTTACTTGAAGAACAAAGACATCGAGCGTTACCGCGCCATCATTAAGGCTCTCGGTCTTCGTAAGTAATTTTCGTTCTGAAGTGCTAAACGAATTAAGCCGCAAATCCTCATGGACTTGCGGCTTTTTATTTTTACCTGGAAACAATCACAACGCTTCTAAATTTGCAACTCTTCCTTGGAAAGATCTTTCAATAGTATCACCAAAACTTATTATTTGTCTCGCT
Source organism: Bacteroidaceae bacterium (assembly GCA_017621515.1). Lineage (GTDB taxonomy): Bacteria > Bacteroidota > Bacteroidia > Bacteroidales > Bacteroidaceae > RGIG8745. The sequence continues at coordinate 5,914 of JAGASY010000110.1, read as the reverse complement.
ATATTCAAATCCTGCCGAAGCAAGACGGCGACAAAGTTCGTCCTTGTCTAAGTGCATATCATCGCACAGTTCATCCAATGAACTGTACATGTCACGCAATTTCATGTTGATGAAGCTGAAAAGCATCATCGGGTCTTGTGGAAGTTCCTGCATTCCTAAAATCTCCTATAACTATAATTTAAAAGCGATTAAACAATCCAAGTCCGTAGTTAGACAATCCAGAACCAGCGATTGAGCAACACAAATCAGCGATTAAACAATCCGGACATGTCACTTCCTCACTGAGTATCTGAAATGAGAAACAGACAGGCAAAAGGGACAGGCCTGCAAGCAGACCCATCCCTTATTATATACAACCCGAACCAGCGGAGCACAACGTGTGCCAATGCACTTGCCACACAACCGGAGACAAGCACCACCGGCATCCTCCGCCTAACGGTTAGTCAGCAAGCTTTGCCTTAATGAACTCACGGTTCAGACGTGCAATGTTCGTAATGGTCTCGCACTTAGGGCAAACAGCTTCACAAGCACGAGTATTCGTACAGTTACCGAAGCCAAGTTCGTCCATCTTTGCAACCATTGCCTTTGCACGCTTTGCTGCCTCTGGACGTCCCTGCGGAAGGAGTGCCAACTGGCTCACCTTTGAAGAGACAAAGAGCATTGCAGAACCGTTCTTGCATGCTGCCACACATGCACCGCAACCGATACAAGAAGCGCAATCCATCGCTTCGTCTGCATCCTGCTTCGGAATCAATATGGCATTTGCATCCTGCGGAGCACCAGTGCGGACACTGACATAACCGCCGGCCTGCATAATCTTGTCGAATGCTGTACGATCCACCATGCAGTCCTTAATTACAGGGAAACCGGCAGAACGCCACGGTTCAACAGTGATAGTGTCACCGTCCTTGAACTTACGCATGTAAAGCTGGCATGTAGTTGCACCGCGTTCAGTCTTACCATGCGGAGTTCCATTTACATAAAGCGAACACATACCGCAAATACCCTCACGGCAGTCATGGTCGAACACAAACGGCTCTTTTCCCTCTTCTACGAGTTCTTCATTGAGGATGTCAAGCATCTCAAGGAATGATGTATCACCCGGAATGTCTTTCATCTGACGTGACTCAAAATGTCCCTGATCCTTAGGTCCATTCTGTTTCCAGTATTTTATTGTGAATGATATATTCTTATCCATTGTTCTATTTTTTTTGAGTAAACAAGTTGATGAGTAAACAAGTTGACAAATTGTTTCAATTCGTTTACTAATTCTTATAATTTCTTGTCTGTACTTTTATAGCCTCATACTCAAGCGGTTCCTTGATAAGTTCAGGAGCAGCTTCGTCTGTGCCCTGATACTTCCAGCAGCCCACATAGAAATAGTTGGCATCATCACGCTTAGCCTCACCTTCCTCTGTCTGGTATTCTTCACGGAAGTGACCGCCGCAGCTCTCGTTACGGCTGAGTGCATCGTATGCAATCAGTTTACCCATCGTGATGAAGTCGTCAAGATGAACAGCCTTGTCAAGCTCTACGTTCAGTCCTTCGCGGCTTCCCGGAATGAAGAGGTTAGACTCAAACTCCTTGCGCAAAGCGTCAATTCTCTTGATACCTTCCTTCAAGCCCTCTGCTGTACGTCCCATACCAATGTACTCCCAGCAGATATGACCAAGTTCCTTATGAATTGAATCCACACTGCGCTTACCCTTGATGTTCATAAGCTTCTGGATACGAGCCTCTGTAGCCTTCTCCACCTCTACGAACTCAGGAGCATCAGTTGAGATACGAGGCCAGATTGCCTGGTCTGCCAGATAGTTCTGGATAGTGTAAGGAAGAACGAAATAACCGTCAGCAAGTCCCTGCATAAGTGCAGACGCACCAAGACGGTTTGCACCGTGGTCAGAGAAGTTACATTCACCGATGGCGAACAGACCCGGAATGGTCGTTTGAAGTTCATAGTCAACCCAGATACCACCCATTGTATAGTGGATAGCAGGGAATATCATCATCGGATTGTAATACTTCATGCCGTTAATCGTGTTAGCTAACTCGCCCGGATTAACGTCTGTAATCTCCTCATACATATCGAAGAGGTTGCCGTAACGCTGCAAGATTACATCTATGCCGAGACGCTCGATACTTTCTGAGAAGTCGAGGAATACGGCAAGACCGGTATTGTTCACACCATAGCCCTTGTCGCAACGCTCCTTAGCTGCACGGCTTGCCACATCACGAGGCACAAGGTTACCGAATGCAGGATAACGGCGCTCCAAATAATAGTCGCGGTCTTCCTCAGGAATATCACTACCCTTCTTCGTACCAGCCTGCAATGCTTTTGCATCCTCCAGCTTCTTCGGTACCCAGATTCGTCCGTCGTTACGGAGAGACTCTGACATCAAAGTAAGCTTTGACTGCTTGTCGCCATGCACAGGGATACAAGTAGGGTGAATCTGTACATAGCAAGGATTTGCGAAGTAAGCTCCCTTGCGGTAACAAGCCATAGCGGCTGTCACGTTACATCCCATTGCGTTTGTAGAGAGGAAGTATGTATTTCCGTAACCACCAGTGGCGATAACGACAGCATTAGCAGAGAAACGCTCCAGCTTTCCTGTCACAAGATTCTTTGCAATGATACCGCGCGCACGACCGTCAATGATTACGACATCCAACATTTCATAACGGCAGTAGAGCTTCACCTTGCCGGCATTCACCTGAGCAGAAAGTGCGGAATAAGCACCGAGAAGAAGCTGCTGACCTGTCTGACCCTTTGCATAGAAAGTACGTGAAACCTGCGCACCACCAAATGAGCGGTTTGCTAGTGTACCACCATATTCACGAGCAAAAGGAACACCCTGTGCCACACACTGGTCGATGATGGCATTGCTGACTTCCGCAAGGCGGTAAACATTTGCTTCACGAGCACGATAGTCGCCACCCTTTACAGTGTCATAGAAGAGGCGATATACAGAGTCGCCGTCGTTCTGATAGTTCTTGGCTGCATTAATACCTCCCTGTGCAGCAATAGAGTGTGCACGGCGCGGAGAGTCCTGAATACAGAAGTTATAGACATTAAAGCCCATCTCTCCGAGAGAAGCTGCTGCTGAAGCACCGGCAAGACCAGTACCAACTACAATCACATCAAGCTTAAGCTTGTTCTTCGGGTTTACCAGACGCTGGTGAGCCTTATAGTTAGTCCATTTCTCAGCTACCGGTCCCTCTGGAATTTTTGAATCTATGATAGACATGATAATTTTGTTTTTTAGTTTTGAATTTTCAAGAGGCCCTTCCACGTCACCGTCCCCGTGTCGGGACAGCTCCGGGCATCAAGGTCTTCCTTAACACACCCCCTTTTTCTACCGGCAACAACCGGCAAGAGTTCCGAAAGGGTGCAGACTCTCTTGTCTTTTAATTAGCAACATGCACTGCTGCATGATCCGCAGAATGCAAATCCGAGAACCACAGCGAGGAACATAAGCACAAGTATTGTAACATAGATGTTGCCTATCGTCTTCCAACGGTTGAACCAAATGTGTCCGCTCCATCCGATTGTCTGAATAGCACTCCAGAAACCGTGAGTGAGGTGGAACCACAATGCTGCAAGCCATACGATGTAGAGCACTACATACACAGGGCATGAGAATGTAAATCTAATCCAAGCATATCCGTCGCCGGGAGCTGGAACACCGTTAGCCTGTGCTGCCATCATAGCATCGAATTTTCCGTACAGAAGTTCCGGAAGCATCATGTTGTACCAGAAGTTGAAGAGGTGAAGAAGCATACCGAGCACCACTATGATACCCAGCACGAGCATGTTCTGAGATGCCCACTCCACCTTTTCAGGTTTGCTTGTCACGGCATAGCGATTGTTTCCGCGAGCCTTACGATTCTGGAGCGTAAGCCAAAAAGCATAGATAATGTGAATCACTGTCAGTGCTGCAAGTCCGGCAGTGGCAACCACCGCATACCAGTTTGCACCGAGAAATTCACAAATCATGTTGTAAGCCTCTCCAGAGATGAGTGCCACTACGTTCATGCATCCATGAAACGTAAGGAAGAGGATAAGTGCTATACCAGTGACTGACATAACTACTTTTCTTCCGATTGATGAGTTACATAACCACATAAAATGTTGAATTTAAGTTATTTATTAATATAGTAGTTCTTTCGTCTTAGATTCCATCATGCCGTACAGTCCCAAACTATACGGAAACTAACAAGCAGCATGGGCTTCAAGTCCATGCCTCTTATTTTTGCAAATGTAAATTATTTACAAGAATTTAACAAAGAAATAAAGAAAAAAGTCAAAAAAACATTTTCAAGCCGAAGAGCACGAGGCGCAGCAGACATACCCTGTCAAAGAGTTTTCCCGAAGCCGTCCGGCACGTCCTAAGCTTCCAAGCCCTCCGCCTTACGCTCTCAGCATGTCCATGAACCTCTTTTTCATTTCCGCCTTCCTCTCGTCTGTCTCTCCCTGCAAAAAAGTTTCAAGTACCACATCGAAAGCAGCCTCAGCCTTCACTCTCATCTGTGTCCTTCCGGCCCTCAAACCTGCCGACAGTTCATTTTTCGGGAGCAAAGCTCTGTTGAAATTTCCGTCACTCATAATTTCTGTTTCAGTTACTTTTATTAAAAAAGGACATGCAAAGATACAGTTTTTAGAGTCTGTTGTGAGTTCAGGCTTTAGAAGGCTTTTATCAAACACATCCATAATCCACTCTTATAGCTTTCACCACAAAGCCACTTTACCACCAACACCTAAATCAAGTGTGGCTGTAGCAACACCGAGAGCTTGGAAAATACGGCTCATCGTAGGCAGGGTGATGACACTTTTACCTTTCTCCAACCTTGATATTTGCGCCTTCTGCACCCCCACGCGCTCACCCAGTTCTTCTTGAGTGAGGTTTTGCGCCTGACGCATCTTGCGAATAGCTTCACCTACAAAATAGGCATTCACCTCTTCTTTGAGTTGTTTCTCCATAGCGTCACGTTTAGAAGTGCCAATCTCACCGAACACCTCATCAGTCAGCACATCAAGTGAAGTCACATTCATTTTTACCATAGTTTCTTGTTCTTAAAATATTCTTCCCTTATCTGTTCAGCCTTTGCAATCTCCTTCGATGGAGTCTTTTGGCTCTTCTTCACGATACCATGAGTAGCGATAATAAAAGTCTCCGTTTCTGTATCCCAAAAAGAAAACACTCGGTAGCAATTACCGTTATAGAGCGTCCGAAATTCCCATATTTCCGAATCATCCAGCTTTTTAAAAATTCTTTACTCATTAGTCCGTTTTCTATTTTCTTATAATTATAGACAATCTTTTCCTGTACCTTCATCGGTAAGGAGCGGACAAATGTCAAAGCTTCATCCAGTAATACGACCTTTATTTTGTATTCACTCATGCTTTCTGTTTTCTGCAACAAATATACCAACAAGTTTCCATACGTAGAAACTTTCAATCAAAAAAAACATTACTTCCTTAATTTCACATGGCAAAACAGAATTTATCACATAAAAATCCGGCATCAAATTCATAGCCCCACACTTCTTTTTGCCAACAATGTACCAACTCAACAAATGCACACCGTCACGAGCCATATTCAAGTCCTATAACAAAATTTTTGAATACATTTTTTAACCAAAATATTTTTCTGACGAAACGATACAATATTTCAGCAAATAAAATCCAAATGACAGGTTTTTCATCGGAATAGTATCCTTTTGATTTTGTCAAATGTTAAAAATCCAAGCCCTCTGGAACGCTTCAAAATGAAGTTCACTGAACTTTTCTCGAAGAATGGGGATTCTATGCGCATTTCGTGAAGCCTCCACAAATTGTGAAATAGTGTTTCATTTTTGAATGGCTCTTTTACATTTATTTATACCCGGAGAAGAGTTTTTTGAAAAAGACTACTAA
>JAGASY010000109.1 GCA_017621515.1 Bacteroidaceae bacterium | reverse complement strand
TTTCAGCGCACTGTTCCGACGACGACAGTGCGCTACAAATTTGCGCGCTTAGTAGATTGGAGAAATTTTCAGTGTAGATTTTTTGAAAATGCTCTGGGAAGCAGGAAAAAAGGCTGTTTACTTCAGCTAAAATGTTAAGAAGTGTATAATTTCTGTTTTTTAAAAGTGCCTGAACAGAAACTTAAAAACGAGTGGATTTTAGGCAGTATTTGGAGGTTAAAATGGCAAGTTTGGTTATAATATATTAATAATCAATAGATTACTAAAACATTCAAAATATTCAGAAAATTGCGTCCGGCACGATTTTTTGAGTGTTTTGAAAGATTTTGTATTCCTTTGATTTTCAATTGATTATCTTCGAGTGAAAATTTTTATCTTTTTGTCCTCATCCAAAAATCGCTCAAAGTGTTAAATTTTCATTTTGGGCGAAAATATCATTCTGTCAAATCGAAAAAGTCTGTTTTTGCATGTTCTTATAGTCATTTGAGCGGATGTATTCGACAGACTCCTCCATCGAATACATCCGCTTGGAATATTGACCTTAATTACTGTTTAGCTTGAAGCAGACGCCTCAGTGAGGACCGGAAGTAGGTCTCGTTGTCGAGGGACAGCGGTGTACGCATGACCTGTCCGTCCCGGTCGAGGGTGCGGACCACGGTGCTTCCGGTGAAGTGCAGCGCCTCCCTCATGTCGGTGAAGTCCTCCCTGCTGACCCTGTGGCACACCCCTCCGTCCAGACCGTTCCTTATGAAGCTCTCGTACTCCTCCTGTGTGAACGAGCCGCCATCGAACACGAACACGAAACGTATGTCCCCGCTGTCACGGAAGTCCGTGAGCAGGTTGGTCATGCGGCTGCCGAGAAGCCTCCTCCCGGCTTCCGGACTGGAGATGCACACCAGCTCCGTATATTTCCCGTCTTCTCCGATGATGCTGCGCAGGATGTCCCCGCCCGCACCCTGAGGGACGGCATACGAACCGGTGAGCGGACTTCCGCCCGGCTCCGCGCTGCCGGCAAGAGCCGTCTCCACCATCAGGGGAGTCCCTCCGGAGCGTCCCGCCAGCCTGTCCAGCCTCTGCACACCTTCCGGGACGGAGCCTCCCCTGAACAGCCTTGAAGACATGAGCTGTCTTGCGGCGCTCTCGAACATGCCGCCGAACAGCAGGGCGGTAGGGTCGTCAAGCGGCATCTCCACCAGAATGCCGAAGTCCGCATCGCCCGCGTCACCGGCCTTGTCCTGCGGCATCCCGTTCCTCACGGCCTCCTCCCTGTAGTGGTCCGCCGTGTTCATGGCATACAGGAACGCGTCGAGCACGGCAAGCCTCTGCCCGGTCTTCAGGACGTGCGTCTCCCACGGCGACATGCCGTACTTGGCGGATATGTAGTCGCACAGCCTCATGGTACGGTCAAGGAACGCGTCCATGTCCCCGGCTATCACCTCCGTGCTCCTGTGGAAGTTCGGGCCGTGGCTGTACCATGCGGGCTGTATGCCGTGCTGGAGCAGGTTCGTGAAGCATCCGGCCGCACTACTGCTCCTGTACTCCGTCTCCGGCAGGCCGTCGCGCATTCCCCGGATGTCAACATCGAGCGTGTCGCCGGGACGCACATAGAACTGGATGTCCGCAAAGCTGCCGCCAAGTCCGGCGGTCAGGTAGGAGAAGACGGGGAAGTCCGTGTCCAGCGTCATCTCGAACTCTCCGCTGCCGTCTATGCGCGCCATGACCGGATAGCTTTCACCGGTGAGGTCTGCCCCGGAGAAGAGGGGCCTGTGGTAGCACTTGATGAAGTCGAGCCGCCACTCCGGCGAGTAGCCCGCTATCCTTCCGCGTATGACGGCGGTGCCGCGTCTCCGTACATCTTCTGCCACTTCGCTGCGGTCAACGGCTTCCTCGCGCTCCCTTATTTTAGGCGCGTGCCTGCGGTCGTGTATGCCGAAGAACCGGAAGACGGCATTGTTGCCGATGTTCACGATGTCGAGGCACTTCGTGTCCGCGGGCATACTCTCGAACACGAGCCTGAACTCCGCCGTCCCGTCCCCCGACAGCCACAGCCGTCTGCCGTCGTCCGTACCTTCCATGCGCCTGACGCTGTACCTGCTCCCGTCGTCGCCGCATGCGTATATCCGCTCAGGCAGCACGAACTGCTCATACGGGTGTCCGCTGAGACGGAACGACACGACGGTCGCCGTGTCGGCGAACTCCACGCGCGTGACCGCCGCCTGCGGGCATTCGCTGTACAGGCACTGAGGCTCTTTGTAGGTCTTCACGCTCTTTCCCTGCAGGTCTGGCACTGACAGCAGAGGCATCGCCAGTAGGAGAAAATAGATTTTTGCTTTCATGATAAAAACGGTTTGTTAGATGTTTGTTATTGTTGTTTCTGCTTCTTTTCTCGTCATCCCTTCTTCACCTTTTTTCTTCTGTCTCCGAAAAGTTTGTATCGACTCTTCCTTTGCTGCCACCATGCATAGTCGTAGCTCGGCTTGGAGGACAGCTCCAGATAGAGGATGACGGGGTTCATCCCGAATATCTCGGCATCCGGATGGAACCATTCATGCAGTATGCCGGCATCCTCGGAGAGCGTCACTCTGCGCACCTTGTCCATGCTGTCCGGTAGCAGGATGTTATTCCATCCACTGATATCCTCCGGCTTTCCGAGATAGGCTTCCGCATCCGTTCTTCCACCCCGGATGTTCCTGTCTTTCATCCAGTAGCTCTTCCTGTAACCGGTTATCATCTGAAACTTTCCGTCTATGACCCACACAATAGGACGCTTGTCTCCGTAGTAGAGTCCCTTCTTGTATGCTATGCCCGCCACATCCGCTATCCGACTGCCGTCTATGATCAGCGGTGTTTTCACAGCTTCATTATCACAGTGCCTTTCCCAGAGCGTACGGTCGTCATAGATGATGGGCTTGTAGAACTCCGTGGCTTCATATTCATATTTTATTTGGTAGCAGGTCTCTATCTCCAGCAGTCGGACCTCATCCAGCTTCCGCATGAACTTCAGGCTGCCTCCGAATGAAGGGCACGTGTCTGTCAGCCATTCGAGAAAAGGAGCGGACGGAACTGTGCCCGTGTCTGAACTATACAGGCTCTTTCCCTGCGAACCGGTATCCTCCCTGACTCCGGCAGACATGCCGGAAGACTGAATCAGCACGGACATAAGCAGAATGCTGACGGTTTTATCTCTTAATAGTTTCATGATGCATTTATTATTGGATTAAAACTGTTTTTCTCTATTCATTCGCCACAAACCTTCCGTCCTTGGTCATTCCCTCCACCGACACGTACATCCGTGTGCAGTTGGAGTTGTTGTAGAACTCGACGGTCGCCTTCCCCTCCTTGTCCGTCCGCACATCAGGATTCCAGTATATCGTGCGCCGGAAGTCCTCCGTCGGAGGCAGGACGGAATAGTCCTCCGTCTTGAATGTCGTGGGCACGTTGAACCCTTGGAAATGAGTACGGCGAATGCCTCTGGAACTTTCGGATGTATATTTCGGATAAGTATATACAAATGCGATGACAGGATTTAATCTGTTGATTTCCTCCGCCACAATATACTCCAAGACCGCATCCTTGTTTTCCGTGATATATACGCTCTTAACCTCGTCTAAATATTGCGGCAGTTCTGTCACATTCGTATGATTGTTGCAATAATCTACGGTCAGCCTATTGCCGAAAAAATGAGTTATCGTACAGTATGTGTTGTTCACAATCCATACGACAGGACGGTTCTTGTAAGTAATCCCGTCATTGTATAAGGTCCTCCAAGGTACAGGAGGATTGAAATGATAGGTGAAATCCAAATCCGTATATTTTTCCGGGATTTTCGCCTTTGCCTTGAGATTGCCTTTCTCTGTATAGTCTTCCGGTCTTGCCACGTCACTGTCCGGGTTACGTAGAAGAACGTCAGACAGCAGGCTGTTGCCCGTGATGAATTTGTTTCTTGACATGAGCCAGTCGAAAAAGAGAGGAATCTGGACTCCTTGGTCGTTCAACAGCTCACATGCCTCTTCACAGTTATAATAGATAGATGCGAAATAGGCCCCCGAGCTTTCGTCAAACCATCTGGTGTTCTTGTCGTTGGTGAAATATCGTCTTATGTTTACGGTGGGAAGCATGTTGTTCCCCGTCAGGCTGTGTGCTGGCTGACGATTGTTGATTGACTTTTCGTCTTTGGAGGGTGTCAGTACATTTGGAGCATTGATTGGCATCAGAGTCTTCTCTTCCGGCGATATGAATCTTTTCCGCGGCGAGAAATTCCTGTCTATCGTGACAATGCAGTCGGTCTTTCGTCCGTCTTCCGTAGTTTGGAACTGCAGATTCCAGTCTCCGCTTATATCCGGCAGACTGAAGGCATAGTTCCCTATGCTGTCAATGATTGCGGAGCCTTTAAGACTGCCGCCTTTTGAATTGTACAGAAATGCGTTCAGACATTTGCTGCTTTTTGAACGTCCTTGTCTCTTGTCTTTTATTTGTCCGAACAAATACAGCCTGTCCTCCGCTGGCTGCATCTTATCGAAAATCTCAGCTCCGCTCATGAGCCGCCAGTCGTACCGTCTCCATCCCTGTGTCATCATGAGCATGTCCGCCTCCCGCCTGTGCTCCTCGTCGTCGCTCTCGAAATAGTATTCCGGATTCTCGATGTAACCTTTCACCTCCGATGACAGTAGCATCCACGTGTATATGCTCCCCCTCTTCCCGCCGGTCATGGTCGCGCAGTCCACGGCGGAGAACGAGATGGAGGCATCCGGCGCCGCACTGACCCCGATCCTGACTCTGCCGCACGGCGACAGCCCCTCCGTGAGAGGCTCCACGCTTATGCCGCATTCCCGCACCGCCGCCGGGCAGACGAAGAACAGCCTGTCTGCAAGCACCCAGCCGTCGCTGTCGAACACGGTCGTCTGGCTCACACCCTCCGGAAGGGAGACCCTCGGAAGGCTCCTGCGGTATTCAGGCACGGCGGTGAACGTGTCGCACTCCACGACGCTCCCGTTGTGCGTGACGGCATATCCGAGCAGCCTGCCGCACATCCCTGCGGAGGAGCGGATTCGGACGTCCACGTCCTCCCCCGAGACGGCGTCCACAGACAGTACGCAGCCCTCGTCCTCGGCATCCGGAAGTTCAAATGTCCCCGTCCTTCCCCTGCCGTCCTTCAGCATGAGCCGGCTTCCGGCTTCGTCAGCCGTGACCTCCAGAAGCCCACGTCCCCTCGCATCCGTCACGATGCTGTCCGTTCCGTCTTCCGGAGAGGTGAGCGTTCCGGATGTGGGCGTCCGTCTGCCTTCTCCGTCCGTCACGATGAATGCCACCCTGCTTTTTAATCCCTTCACCATGCGTCCGCCCTCAGGGTAGAACCTCACGCGCATATTCTTGTTCTCCACATCTGCACTGTCGATATCCTTCTCACGCATATCGGGCAGACGCTTCCTGTAGCCCACCCTGTCGATTTCCATCCTTGAATAGTCGCCCTCCCTCTCCGGCTTCTTGAATACGGGAAACACGCGCGAGAAGATGCCGTCCTCGCCCCAGTTCGTCATATATCGGGTGTAGGCCCTCACCTCATAGAAGCCTGTACCGAGAATTTTGTCGAGCAGGATGTCCCCGTGCGCCGTGCCGTCCTTCCCGATTTGGAGCTTCTGCGTCTCCACCACGTCGCCGCCCGGGCTTACCAGCTCCACGTACAGCACGCGGCTGATGTCCGTCGCCATCCCATTATCCGCCCTCACCACGTATGCCTTGTACCATATCCGCTCGCCCTTGAAATAGCCAGTGTTGTCAAAATGAAGATAGACCTTCTCCTGCGGGAAACCCCTATTGAACAGCATGGCATGGCTTATATATTCGGCTATGGCCGCCGTCTTCCGCCTTGCCGTCGAGTCACTCCCGGCGGGAAAGGCGGATACCGCCGCCGGCACGGCAAGCATTGCCGGAATCAAAATTCCGGCATACAGTCTGCTATGATGGTGTCCGTGTTGCATTTTTATTAGGGAATACAGTTTTAGCATAATAAACTATTCGGACTTTCTTACATAATTACAGCTTCTGTCAAGGGAGTTGAACAGAGCAATAACTATGGAAGCATTCCGGTTCATGTAAATTGATTCCGTGAGCAGGATTATCTATAGAAGCATCAATACTAACAGTATATTTATTATAATTTACAGAAAGTGATTGACAAACAAGAGATATGTCTTGGTCTTTCGTTGTAATTTTAACCGTATAAGTTTCATCTTCTTTTTGATAAATGGAAACATGAAAATTTACTTTTCTATATCCACAAGAGCCAACATAACTGCTTCCTGTAGGTATTGGGAATTGAAATGTTTCTGTAAAATCTTTTGAAGCCTTAAGTGTACCTGTAGATATAGTCGGATTTGTTCCTTCCGCACTTCTTGTCATCCTCTGTTCCGCGAGCGTCTGTACCGTTTCTTCGTCCCAGTCCTCAAAGTCGTCATCCTTTGAGCATCCTGTGAACATGATTCCTGACATGAAAAGAGCTGTTGCAACGCATGGAGTCATGACTCCGATAAAATTCTTTTTGACCATAATGTTTAGTTATTAAATGTTAGTTGAAAAAATTATTGTTCTCCAGAAGCGTCTCCGCCTCCTTTTTTATTTGTCTTACAATTGTTGATTCTATCTTGACCTTTTTGTCCCTTATTATTTGCGCCGTGCGGACTGCCTCGTCCGTCCGGCGGCATTCCGTATAGACGTACATGATTCCTGCAAGAGGCGCGAAGCGTGACGGGCACATGTCGTATGCTCTGCGGTAGTGCACCACGGCATCCCCGTATATGCCCATCCTTCTGTTTATATCCCCGAGCAGCAGCTCCAGATTGTACCCGCTCCATAGTCTGCCGCATTCTTCCGCCAGCTGCAGAGCCTTGTCAAACCGCCCGGCGGAATAGGACACGGCGGAGTAGTTGTACAGGAAGTAGGGGCTGGAGCTGTAGTGGGGGTACAGAGCCTCATACCTCTCCAGCGTACTTCCCGGATGACCTCCGGCTGCCCGTGTTGCCAGCCTGCCCCATTCGCGCTCGTATCTGAACTCACTGAGTACCAGAAGCAGTAAAGCTATACAGACCGTAAGTATGCCGGCAGACACAAGTCTGTGGTGCAGGAATCTTCCGCCCGGTCTCATCAATCTGAATGTCCCTGCAGCCTGTACCGTACATGAGAGCATCACGAACCACGACAGCGGGTAATGGAACGGATAAGAGAAGCACGAGAATATGAAGACTGCCGCGAGGGAGGGAAGCCATGTCCTCATGCTCTTGTCCCGCGATTTACGGTATGCGACGAGTGGAAGCACAAACAACGCACATAGTATGCCAACTCCGGCTATTCCGTATTCGCACCATGACAGGGCGAACTCGTTGAGCGGATGGCGGATGTCGTCCGCCAGCACGGCATACCCGCTCTCCGGATGTGCCGCGAAATACCTGCCCTGCCTGTCCATGTATTCCCTGTGGAAGCCGCCCCGCCCATGTCCGCAGACAGGATTCTCCTTTATCAGCCCCCAAGTCGTCTTCAGTATGAATGCACGTCCGCTTGTCGAGTCCGTCTTCCTGCACAGGCAGAAGCCGGCTATTGCGAATACGATGCTGCACATTATCGTAATCTTCCATATCCTACTCATCCTGAGCGTCCGCCACAGACTGAGAAGGAGGAAGCATCCCGCACAGACCAGACCCGTCCGCGATTTGGACAGAAGCAGCACGGCGGAGGCACATGCAACGAACGATATGCCCGTAACGAAAGTCCCACGGTTTTCACGGTTTATGCGAAACCGTCCAAAACCGTTCATCCGCCATACAGACAAAGGCGCCAACGTACAGATGAAGAGTGCCAGTCCTGACGGATTGTCGAATGTGCCTCTCACCCCCATTTCCGGGATTCCGCCATGCCGGACAATCTCTGTTGCGACACAGGCATACTCCATGACACATGCAACCGCCGCACCCGTCCCAAGACTCCGCCTCATGCTGCCGTGCCCCCTGACCGATATGGTGAAGACTGTCAGGACAAGGAACATGACACCGCCGGCATACCATTTGGGCATGACGGTCTCGTCGGACAATCCCGCGACAGGAGGAAGACCGCAGCCGCACAGAAAGAGACATGCCAGCACTTTCTCTATGATATCACCAGTACACCTGTTTCCCATCCTTGTATTCAAATAGACGTTCCGCCACTCCTCTTGTATGGTTGCGGAGCAGAAGCAGGGCATGTTTCGGGATTCCGGCATATCTAAGTGAATCAGCCTCTGACACTTTTACACCGTATGACCTCCATGTCCCGCCATGACAGGCAAAAAGTTCGTACCTGTCACCTTTGCGGACAAAATTGTCCCTGTTCCTCGGTGTATATACTATTCTGCTGATTTTCTTGGGGCTTCCCAAGTCCAGTCCCGCCCAACCGCCGTATGCGGAAGGGTGGTCGTATGACGTGTCTGTCTTGCCGTCGAAAACATTGAAGTATGAATGGTCACCTTCTCCACCTTCCGCCGGACCGAGTATGTCCCCTTCCAGACGTTCTCCTTCCTCATCATAGAACTCCGCTTCGGATATATTACAATAACCGTCTTCCGGACCGAAATATCTGATATACCGGTACTTCCTGTCCGTGTTGATGCACACGGATGTACAAAGCCTCTCGGGTGCCGTTTCTATTTCATATAGGGTGTCTTTCTGGTTGAAGCCTTTATCATTGCTCCCTTCGAAGACACCGTCGGTCATGCGTCCGAGAAAAAATTCACCGATCATTCCGAACTTGCTGAACAGAACTACGTCCTCAGTCTCATTTTCCGGTGTATAGAACGTCAGACTGCCATCATCATTGTTCACGGAAAACGGATCTGTCACCATACTCAGAGAGCCGTCTTCTGCACGGTATGTGGCAAGACAATAGACTGTACCGCCATGACAGTCCTCAAAAAACGCTGCATCTCCGTCATACAGGTCCCATCCCACGGGGATCCAGTGAAATCGGCTCGACATGCACAGATATATCATTTCTCCGTCAGGAATCTCATGAAGCAGTCTTGAAGCGGGAATTTCAAGCCTCCGGCTCTTTTCTGCGGCATAAATCGCTGTCACGTCCTCGAAGCACGGATATTGAAATGCCGGATGAAGGGACTTCTGCGGCAGCTGCATCTCCTCCACCAGCTTGCGGTTGAGGCTGAACCTGTTTCTGAATATTTTGCCATATACATCCCCGTATTTTTCCGCCTCCATCAGCCTGTGCCACCAATAGAACATGGAAAAATACCATGTCTTCCCCTCCTTGTCCTCTATGAAATTCCAGAAGTGGGGTGCATTGTTATTGCCGCGCATGGGCATGGTCTCTATTCCGCATGGGATGCCGAGTGCACGATATATGAATACAAGCATGTCACATAAGTCAAGACAGCTTCCGCCCCTCCAGTCCACGATACGCGGACCTACACGCACATCTGTGGACACCTGTTCCGTGAAATAAAATGGAGCGCGCAGCAGACTGTCGAGTACGATATGGGCGGCAAATGTGGGGTCTTCAATCTTGGGGTCAGACCTGTATTTTTCAATTAGCGGCATGAACTGGTTATAGATTTTCTCCCTCCAAGGAATCAGCTCCTCATTACCGACACGGTAGGGCAGTATGTATTCACAGAACTGCTCAAATGGCACATTCCTGCCCCACGGCTGTTCCCGCCAGACCTTGAATGCCCAATCCAAATTCTCCGCGAAATATCCGGGGTCTATATAGATGTCGCTTTTTGCCTGTACATGGGTGACACCTGTGCTGCCGAATTCCCTCTTTACAGAGTCAAGGGACTGCTCCGGTGTAAATTTCCCCGTGCCGAACAGCTCGTATGCCCGGTACATGGGATGCAGCCCGCCCCCGTCTGCCGCTCCGCTGTGAAAGGCGAGATTGTCTATGAGGAACAGTGCAGCCTTGTGCTTCAATGAATCTTCTTCATACTGTCCAAGCAGTTCTTCGAGTCCGGGATTAAGCTCGAAGACCTGTCTGCGTATCGGGTCTGTGGCGCAGGACTGAAAGACGCACAGACATATAGCCGTCATGACAAATCCCCTGTTTACCGGGTGAATGCCGAGACTATTCCCAATTCTTCTGTAAATGTCATCAAGCAATTTGTTTGCCATATTTCATATTTGTATAATCAGACTCCATGTGTCAGCCACGTTCACATATTCATACGGAAAACTCCCCATAGAAGCATTCTTCACCTATATAGATTTCAATAAAGTAGTCACCCGAAAACGGGCATTCAACTTCCGCTTCTCTGACAAAGCTATAAGATTCACAAAGTACCACATTACCTTCGGAGTCCTTTATGACAATCTCCATTGCATCCACATATACGGGGAGACTGACACTGATGTCCGGACCGTCATGGAACACTTCGGGAACAAGAGACAGTGAACGTCCGTATGGAAAATCCGGAATATCCGGTTCACCCGGATGTACAGGCACTTTCTCTCTTTGTGCGCTCAAGCCCACTGTCAGCAAGGAGAGAGCGAAAGACAATAAAAACTTTTTCATTGCTATAAATGTTTTTTTAGTTATACAAATTTAAGGTTGCGCAATCCGGATGCAAAGATAGAGACACATGCAAGGTTTTTGCAAACTTTTGCGAACTTATTAAATCGCAAAAAGTTCGCATTTTCAATTCACTTCAAAAGAAACTCCACAAAAAAGTTCGCAAAAAATTCGCAGAAACCAGTAATATGCTTATAATGAGCGAATAACCTCATTCCATTCTTTCGGAGTTCCTTTCCTTCCGAAAGTCTTCTGAAACAGTCTGCTCCTGATGGAGCTGATGGAATTTTCCTGAAGCGAGAGGGCTGTAGCTATACATTTGTTGGATATGCCGAGCTTGACAAGTAGGCATACCTTCTGTTCCACATCCGTTATCTGGCTGCACAGCCCCCTCAACTCTTCTACGAAGCGAGGGTAAAAAACATCCGTTTTTCTGTATAACTCCTCCCACTCCTCATCTGTGAGGGATAGTCCTCTATTTATACCAGCAGACAGATTTTTGTAGAAAGATGAACTGAAAAACTCTTTTTTCGCCTGTTCTTCATACTCACGTTTCGCTTCCGCCATTTTCAATTGGTATTCCAGATTCGACTTTTGCACCTTCAGCTCTTCATAAAGTGCGGAATTTGTTTCTTGAACTTCAGCCAGTTCATGCTCCAACTTTTCATTTTTAATCTGGCATTCCTCGATGAAACTCTTGCTCTCCCTGTACTTCTTCTCTTGAAGCTCCCTGAGCGTTTCAAATTCCCGTTCTCTTTTCATCCTCCTGCTTTTGCTGTAGAAATAATAGGCAAGAAAGATGAAGATGCCTGTCACGAGCATAGATGCAAATCCCCAAAGAAGACGGCTTTTCTTCATACCCTCCACATTAAGTTTCGCATTCTCAATCTCCCACAGACGATAGTTGTACAGGGAGTGCATTCTTTTGACTGTCTCCGTGTTTTTCAGGCTGCTCACCGAGTCGGAACACACAAAGAAACGCTCCAGATATTCCGTTGCCTTTTCCGGATGCCTTCTTGACAACTCAATTTGCGACAGCCTGTAATATGCAGACTTTCGGATGTAAATATTTCCCACGTCCAAAATCCGATTGTAATATATAAGGGCTGAATCAATATCTCCCATGTTCCTGTATATGTCAGCAAGAATGATATACGCAGCCCCCGCATAGACTTCATTGTGACTTTCCGCAGCGGGAATGGCAAGCCTCTTCGTGTCCTCAAATCTGCCGACAGCGTAATATGCACTTGCCAGCTGAGACTGAATCATAGCCGTAAGCTGTTCATCCACGCTGTTGGTGGAGACCGCAATTTCATTCGCCTTTTCAAGAAAATGTATTGACTTCTCGGGATGTTCCAAATGCCTGTACACGTTGGCGATTCCTCCAAGGCTGTACAGCATACCGGTGGTGTCCTTCAATGCCGCATCATGCTCGTATGCAATGCGAATATTGGCAAGCGCATCGTCATAAAGCCCCTGATAGGTGAACAGCTCCGCCATTTGACTATGTATTTTGCCTTTGAGCATGAAATCTTTTTCGGCATGACAGTCCCCGAGCAGGGACAGCGACTTTTCATAATAATCCAAGGCTCTCGGGGCATCGCCCAAGTCAGCTGACACCCTCCCCGCATAATAGTATGCCTCGGGCAGAATATGGCGGTCACCGTCGTTTTTGTAATAGTCAAGGATTTCCGTGATGCCCGTGTCCGTCTTGTGTATCATGAAAGCCTTGTCCTTCGCCTTGATGCACAGAAGACGGTAGTACATCTTCACATCCGTCTTCGATTGTTCCATTCCTTTTTCGATGCTTTTCAACAGGTTCAACGCACTGTCCGGATTCACGTATGTCAGGCTGTCTGCTGCGATGAGCGAATCCGGATAGCGGGTCTGTCCGCATGCTGACAGCAGTACTCCTGCAATGAAAAGTGGTACAATCTTCATGGTTGTATTTTTCATGTTTTTCTATTATTTTTTTATCCGTTTATACGGCTTTGTCATATTTTTGTCAGCACAAAGATAGATTTTTGTCAAGACAGCAGTGCAAAGAATGATGTTTCATTGTGTTTTACGAGGATGTTAAAGATTGTAAATGAAATATCTTGAAACATGCAATGGACTAATAGATAGCGCATTATGGTAATATTGCTTCACGTTAGAAATCAAGTATTGATGAAACACCGTGAAACATTTTTAGCCGGATGAAAGTAGGATTTTCGGGATTTTTCAGGTGCAGTCTGTCAAAATCCATCTGCTATAACCCACGGAAGCATGAACGGACATCGTTTTAGCGGTTAAGTGAAAACATCCGTAAAATAGTCTGCGGATACTCCTGTGTAATCGCCCCTGAAATGCCTCCATAACAAATTTTTTTATATACATTTTTTAGCATGTCTATTTTCTGACAAAAAGAAAGCGTGTTTTGATGTTTTTAATTCAAATATGCCGGTTTTATATCAAAATACTGTCTTTTTGATTTTGTCAAATGTTAAAATTCCAAGCCCTCTGGAACGCTCCAAAATGAAGCGCAATGAACTTTTGTCGAAGAATGGGGATTCTACGCTCATTTCCAAAAGCCTCCGCGAATTGTGAAATAGTGTTTCGTTTTTAGGTGGTTCTTTTACATTTATTTATTCCCGCCGAAGAGTATTTTGGAAAAAACTACTGAGTTTTCAAATTTTCAGCGCACTGTTTTTTTCTTCGCAGCGCACTGTAATTTTATTTGCTGTGCGCTACAATTTTAAAAACTTAGTAGTTTGGAGAAATTTTCAGTGCGCTGAAAATAAAAAAGCAATAGGAAGCGGAGAAAATGACATCAGGGTTCGGTTGAAATGTTAAGAAGTGTATAAATCACAGCATTAAAGGTGTATATAAACAAAAACTTAAAAGAGAATGAGTTTGAAGCGATATTTGAAGGGCAAGACGGTGTATTTAGCCATAAATCACTAACAGTCAACAAATTACCAAAACATTCAGAATCTTCAAAAAATTGCGTCCGGCGCGTTTTTTTGAGCATTTTGAAGAATTTTATATTTCTCTGATTATCAACAACTTACCTTTAATCCAAATTTTTCGCTTCTTTGACAGCAGCAAAAAATCGCTCCAAATGTTAAATTTTCATTTGGAGCGAAAATATCATTTTGTCAAAACGAAAAATGGCATTTTAGCCTGTCTTTCGCTGTTTTTCTATGTGAATATACCCTATCCCTGTACAACCGTATATCTCATAAATCATTTTTACAGAAATCTGCCACCACTTTCATATATTGATTTTCAAGTTCTATGTATTCCAGCAAACTTTCATAGATGCCATCTGCCTCCGTATAGTATTCTGTAAGAGACAATTCCCCTTCCTCAACCGCTTTTCTCAATATTCCCAATGTAGAATACATCAAATCCGTATCGTATGCTTCGACAGCCGATTTCAAGGTCTTCATTTCTTCATACAGCGCATGGACTTTATTTTCAGCCTGCACACGCACATTGTCCTGCTGCATTTGCGCCGTGATGAAACGTGCTTTTGCTGCCTGCACTTTACGGCGGTTTGAGAAAATAGGGATAGAAGCACCCACAAGAAATCCATTGCTTGCATTCTTCATTTCTGTATTACGTCTGTACCCCACTTCAAGTTTCGGTATCGCCCCTTGCTTGTTCACTTTCACTTCTTGCCGGGAAACAGCCGCCTCAGCTTGGGCCGTGCGGAGTGTCAAGTCAGCAGACACATATCTTTCTTTCAATGTTTCATAATCTTCTTTCTCCATCGAATATGCCGGATAACGGCAATCACTGAAAGACAAAGGTTCACCTCCATTGAGAGCCACAAGTGCCTGCATGGACACACGGCGGGCAGACTCATTCCGTGCAACTTCCGCCGCTATTCCCATCTGTTCCATTTTTATCTTGTTAATCTCTATAATCGTCGCATCCCCTTCTTCCATCTTCTTCTCATAGAGCCGGAGAAGCTCGTCCGTATTCTTGCTTCTCACTTCCAGCACAGCCTTTCGCTTCTCGATAAGAATCAAGTCAAGGCATACATTTTTTGCTTCAAGAAGAATGTCGCGACGCGATGCAAGATACTGCAAATCAAATACAGTCTGCTGCAAGTTCTCTGATTTTCTGCGCGACGCATAAAGAGTCGGAAAATCAAATCCCTGCGTTACAACAAGCTCGGAACTTTCCACTCCACGGACACCTTTTCTGTAGAACGGACTGTACTCCACCGACAAATCCTCAAGACTGTTGCCCGCTTTTACTTCCAGAACCGAGGCTTCATTGCTTTTCCTTATCACCTGCAATTCCTTATTATTATTCTCTATACTTTGCAGCACAGCTTCCATGTCCTGCGCCTTCGCACCTGCATGAACACACAAGGCAATAATTGATATGATTATCTTATTCATCTATTACTTTTTTTTCATTAATCCATTCATAAACTACAGGAACGACAAAAGCATTCAGGAATGTGGAAGTCAGCAGACCTCCAAGGATGACTTTCGCCATAGGACTCTGGATTTCATTTCCGGGCAAGTCGCCATTCAAAGCCAACGGTATGAGGGCAAGTGCAGATGTCAAGGCTGTCATAAGAATCGGGTTGAGACGATCCGATGAGCCGGAAACCACACAATCTCTCACAGACATACGGTCTTCCTGTCTCAATGTGTTATATCTGGTTATCAACAACATACCATTTCTCGTGGCAATACCAAACAAGGAAATAAAACCAATCAAGGCAGGAATACTCACTTCTCCGCTCGTAAACACCAGTGCAAACACACCGCCAATCAGAGCAAGAGGCAGATTGAGAAGTATCACTCCACTCTCCGTCACATTCCGGAACTGCATATACAAGAGTAGGAAGATAACCACAATGCTTGCCAACGATGTGAACAGAAGGATACGACCTGCGCTACGGGCATTCTCAAACTGTCCTCCATATTCTATATGGTATCCTTCGGGCAGCTGTATGTCGCTCTCCACCCGGCTCTGTATGTCATTTACCACACTGCCCACATCCCTGCCCGATGTGTTTGCAGAAATGACAATCTTGCGTTTCACATTCTCGCGGTTTATCGTATTCGGACCTGTGGCAGACACAATCTCCGCCACATCAGCCAAAGGAATCTTCCGTCCGTCAGGACAATCCACCATTATGTCGAGCATCCTTTCCATCGTGCTCACTCCATCTTCACGGGTACGAACCACAAGATTGACACTTCGACCGTCCTCATACACCTGTCCCACTGTCTCACCAGCCATACAAACAGATAAAAGTTCATTGAACTGCGGCAATGTGATTCCGTTCTTTGCCAACAGTTCCCTCCTCGGAACAATGCGGATTTCGGGACGCTCCACCTGCTGTTCCACATTCAAATCGGCAAGTCCTTCCACGCTCTGTATGGACTCCTTAATTCGGTTTGCAATCAGAAACAGCCTGTTAAGGTCGTCTCCGAACAGTTTGATGGCAATGCTTGCCTGTGTGCCGCTCAACATGGCATCTATCCGGTGGCTGACCGGTTGTCCGATTTCAATGTTAGCACCTTTTATGACCGACAATTTTTCTCTGACTTCATCAAGCACCTCATGATGAGTGCGCTCATCAAGCACAAACGGAGCTTCAATCTCGGACACGTTCACCCCTAAAGCATGTTCGTCAAGCTCTGCACGTCCGGTCTTACGAGCCACTGTTTTTATCTCCGGAACAGACAACAACAGTTCTTCCGCCTGTCTGCCAATCTTGTCCGACTCGTCAAGAGATATTCCTGGCAAGGAACTTATATTGATGGTGAACGAGCCTTCATTGAACGGCGGCAGGAAACTATATCCAAGGGTGAAGAACAGAGACAAGGCCACAAGGAACAAGCCTATCGTCACTCCCGCCACTGATTTCTTATGCTCCAAAGCCCACACCAGCGACCGACTGTAATACTTCTTAAGCCATACTGCAATGAAAGCCTCCTTCGGCATTCCTCCGTTTTTCATTTGGCCGCCGAGCAACATACTGCATAAAGCCGGTGTCAGCGTAAGTGCCACCATCGTAGAGGCAAACAACGACACAATGAATGCAATGCCAAGGGGAACGAGCATACGTCCTTCCATACCGCCAAGAAAAAACAGCGGAACAAAACTTGCCACGATAATCAATGTGGAGTTGAGTATCGGCATACGCACCTCGCGCGAAGCATTGAATACCACTCTTATGACCGGTTTCCGCTCATTCTCAGACAGAAGTCTGTTCTCTCTCAAATGCTTCCATACATTCTCCACATCCACTATGGCATCATCGACAAGTGAGCCTATGGCTATCGCCATTCCTCCAAGACTCATCGTATTGATGCTTAATCCCATATAGTGCAATGTCAACAACGATATTATCAAGGAAAGAGGGAGGGTCACGAGTGATATGATTGTGGTGCGTGCGTTGGCAAGAAACAGAAACAATACAATCACCACGAATATAGCTCCTTCATACAATGAGCTACGGACGTTCCTGATTGAATTTTCAATGAAGTCCGATTGTCTGAATATATCTGTTGAGATATGGACGTCAGCCGGCATATTTTTCTTCAAGTCGTGGAGTACATGTTCCAGCTGCTCTGTCAGCTCTATAGTTCCGGTCTTCGGCTGCTTGGTCACAGTCAACAGTACCGCCGGATGACATTTTTCCGAAGCCAGACCAAGACGCGGCTGCTGTGCTCCAACCACCACATCCGCAATGTCCGCCAACCGGACTGTCGCCTCTCCAGAACTCTTCACCACCGTCTTTTCCATTTCGCGAACATCGTTTGTTGACATATCGCCCCGCACGATGTACTCATTGCCATACTCATATACGACACCTCCGCTACTGTTGTCATTCATTCCGCGCACAGCTTCCAGCAACTCCGGCAAACTCACACCATAATGTTTCATTTTCTCCGGATGCAAAAGAATCCTATATTCCTTCACATCGCCTCCGATGACAGACACCTGCGCCACTCCTCCTGTTGAGAGCAGCCGAGGACGTATGGTCTTGTCGGCAAGTGTGCGGAGTTCCAACAAAGAAGTGGTATCGGCTGTCACACCTATAATAAGTATCTCACCCAAAATGGATGATTGAGGTCCGAGAACCGGATTTCCGACATTGGCAGGAAGTTCATCGCCTATAGCCGCTAACTTTTCCGATACAATCTGCCGCGCCACATAAATGTCCGTATCCCAGTCGAACTCAACCCAGACGACAGAAAACCCGGCTGTGGAGGAAGAACGCACCCGACGGACATTCGCCGCCCCGTTGACAGCCGTTTCCACCGGAAATGTGACAAGCTGTTCCACATCTTCCGCCGCCATACCGCCCGCTTCTGTCATCACCACCACAGTCGGAGCGTTGAGATCCGGAAACACATCCACCTCTGTATTCTCAGCCGTATAAATGCCCCACACCGTAAGCAGTACCGCTGCCGCAATGACAAGCATACGGTTATTCAATGAAAAATGAATTATTTTGTTTAACATGATTCGTATATTGAATAAATAAACTTGCTTTCGCTCAATGACTATGCGTATGCGCCGGTATCGCATTCCCGGCAGCAGCCAACTTCACACGGACTGCACCTTGTATCACCACCCTATCTCCGACATTCACACCGGAAAGAATCTCAATCCGTTCACCGTCCGACATGCCAAGCTTTACTTCTTGTTTACGGTAGCAGTCGTCATCTTCCTGTATATAGACGAACTTCACACCCTGTTCTTCTGTAATGGCAGACAAAGGCACGCTCACCGCCTCATGTTCCTCATCCGTCTGTATATAAATGTCGGCAAAGGAACCGGGCAACAACGAAGCAGTATTTTCCATTTCAAAAGTAACAGTGACATAACCGGAAGCATCGTTCATCGTTCTGCCGTATGAAAGCAATCTGCCGTTCATCCTTTCCGTATCATATATGCTGTCGCTGTACGAAGTCCGGAACTTGGCACTTCTGATTCTTTCAAAAGCAGAATAATGACGCGCCGCCACATCTGCCTGAAGATACAGTTTATTGTTTCGGGCAATACGCATCAAGGGTTGTCCGACTGACACATAATCTCCCTCACTGACCATACAGCTCTTGACATATCCATCTACAGGCGACTTCACAGCCGTAGCATTCTGCAACCGGTTTTGCGCTGTAGCTTTATATGCAATCCGTGCCCCCTCATACAAGCCTTTTACCACATTAAATTCCTTCTCCGATATAATCTTCTCCTTGACAAGTCTTGCAGCCCGTTCATAATCGTTCTTTGCCGTTTCGTATGCAACAGAAGCCCGTTCCGCCGGGTCTCCGTCCTGCAAATGTTCCGCCGACAACAAGAACACGGGACTTCCTTTCTCCGTTTTCATCCCCACAGATATGTTCCTGCTGAAATGCACTATTCCCGACACATTCGCCACAACCACTGTTTCATCGTCCGAGGCAGACAGAACTTTACCGCTTGCAGGAATTACACCGGCAAATGTCCCCATTCCGACGGTCTCAGCTACTACACCGGCAGCCTTTGCCGCCGCCTTCTCATAAACGATTTCATCAGAATGACCTTCTGCCTTTTCCACTTCACTACCCTCTTCATGCTCCGTGCTTTCATTATGGTGGCACGATGTCAACAGCACGAAAGCCAGCATTCCTATACACATACAACCTTTGTTCATAATTATCTTTCGCTATTATTTCTATTCATCAAATACTTATTATTTGTGAATGCAAAAGTAAAGAATGACTATTGCAACCAAATTGCATTATTCCGTATCTCTAAATAAACAGTAAGTTCTCAAAAAACTTTGGCTGAGTGTGACATGTTAGACTGTACATTTAAATGATGATATGCCCTCTGAAATAAAAATATCGGTGCAGAGAGGAATTAAAAACAGTATGTAAAATTCTCAAATCCACACTGTAGTTTTTATAATCAGCAGTGTAGTTTACAAAATCCACAGTGTGGTTTTCGTAATCCACAGTGCGGATTTGAAAATTCAGTGCATTGTTTTCAATTCTTTTCCGCACATACAATATGTTTTCAAGGCATAGTCTGTGCATATAGAGTATAGTATTTTTTTCGTCGGAACAGGCAAATATTTCGCTTTAGACCACAGTAACGAAAGTTACAAGGTGGCTTGTAAAATGAGACAGGCTTCTCTTCCATTTCAGAGAATCAGTACTTGCGAAACTGGAGTAACTACTCTGCTATGGAATATGCTGTAATTTATTGATTGTCAATGTAGGGAGACACCCGGCGCATCAGCTTCTTCACGAAAAGGCATGTCATAGATGCGGCTGCACCGGGGTGCAGCCCTACAAGCGTCTCATGGACAATGAATTTGGATAGGTAAGTAGTTACTCAACAGACAATGACAGTAGTTTAGTGACGGAGGAGTCTGTTGAACAACCCACTTAAAAACGAAAAAAGGAGTCTATCAAAGACCCCTATATAAAAAAAGCCTACAAAGCTTCTTCTACTTTATTTGTCAAAGCCACAAAATCAGCCACGGAAAGCTGTTCCGGACGTAGTGTCATCACAGCATCGTTAAACAACGGTGAGTCCGTGGGAAGAATCTGCTTCATTCCATTACGCATCATCTTCCTACGCATAGTGAACACCGTCTTCACAATCCTACGGAAAAGCTTCTCATTGCAACCAAGAGTCTCTGTAGAGTTACGAGTCAGACGAATGACCGCGCTCTTGACCTTTGGAGGAGGATTGAACACATTCTCATGTACCGTAAACAAATATTCGACATCATACCATGCCTGCACAAAAATACTCAGCACTCCGTATGCCTTACATCCCGGAGACGCAGCCATACGCTCTGCCACTTCTTTTTGTATCATGCCCGTACAACATGGTATCAACTTGCGATTTTCAAGCATCTTGAAAAATATCTGACTTGAAATATTATACGGATAGTTACCGGTAAGCACAAACTGACGACCGTCAAACACTTTTTCAAGATCCATCTGTAGAAAGTCTGCCTCCACAATATTATCTCCCAATTCTGGAAAATGTTCATGCAGATACGGTACAGACTCGAAATCAATCTCCACCACCTTCAGCTCACGTTCTTTCTTCAAAAGGAACTGAGTCATACATCCCGTGCCCGGTCCCACTTCAAGCACCGGTATAGAAGGACAGAAATCTACAGTGTCCGCTATGTCGCGCGCAATCTGCATGTCTGTCAGGAAATGCTGACCAAGAAATTTCTTAGGCTTTACTTTATCCATCATTCAAATTATTGTAAAAAAACAAGACAAGGAAAATGCCGAGGATATTCTGCAAGAAAGGAATACCAAAAACCGGCACTATATACTTTTTCGTTTCTTTTATTTCAATCTTATTTTGTCTTTCGCTATATTTGCATTGTCTTTCAGACGAAAAGACATGCCGAAAACACTTCGGCAAAGATAATGAATTTTAATTGGTTGATCATTGAACTCTAACAAGATTATAAAAAAAACATACAACATCGTACTTCCAATTCTGCTCGGAGGAGGCATCCTCTACTGGATGTACCGCGACTTTGACTTTTCAAGTCTGCGTCACACCTTCTTCCACGAAATGAACTGGTGGTGGATGATGTTCTCACTCGTGTTCGGAGTGACAGCCCAATTGTTCAGGGGGCTAAGATGGAAACTCACACTCGCACCGCTCGGAGAATATCCGCGCAAGTCCGACTGCATACACGCTGTATTCTTGTCGTATGCCTTGAGCATCGTCATCCCAAGAATCGGCGAAGTGGCAAGATGCGGCATTCTGACAAAATATGACGGGACATCGTTCCCGAAAGCATTAGGGACGGTGGTCACAGAACGTATCATCGATTCTCTGCTGGTGATGATAACCGCCATGCTGGTCTTCTTCATGCAGATAAAGGTGTTCGGCATATTCTTTGACGAGACAGGAACGAGCATCCTTGAAATACTGCAAGGATTCACTGCAACCGGCTACATAGTGACAGCCGTCTGCATGGTATCAACCATCATATTCCTATATATAGCTATACATAAAATGGCAATATTGTCGGGAGTGAAGAAGGTGGTAGGAAACATAAAGGAAGGAATGACCTCGCTCAAAAATGTAAGAAGCAAGAGTTTGTTCACCTTCTATACATTCGCCATCTGGGTGAGCTATTTCCTACATTATTATATTACATTCTATTGTTTTGACTTCACGGAGCATCTTGGACTGACAGCTGCACTTGTCTCTTTCATCGTAGGAAGCATATCGGTCATTGTACCCACTCCCAACGGAGCCGGACCGTGGCATTTTGCAGTCAAGACCATCCTTATATTATATGGAATTGCAGAGAACGATGCTGTCACTTTCGTACTTATCGTACATACCGTACAGACAGCACTCGTACCGTTGCTGGGTATATATTCAGCCATAGCACTCCAGACACGTGAGAAAAGTGCAGTATGCCGACAGGAAGCATCGGACGCTAACACAGTCGTTGCAAATTAAGTGAAAAGAAAAACAATAATGAGCCGGAACATGGCGAACACCACAGAGGCTGTTTCTTGTCTCGACCATTATAAACAAATAAGATTTAACGAATATGGAAATTTATGATTTAGAGCCAAAGAATGTCTGGCGCAATTTCTACACATTGACACAGACACCGCGTCCGTCAGGACATACTGAAAAAGTGGCAAACCTGCTTGTTGATTTCGCCCAGAAGAACGGAGCGGAAGCGTTCATAGACGAAGTGGGAAACGTAATCATGCGTAAGGCGGCAACACCGGGCTACGAGAATCGTGAAACGGCAATATTGCAGGCTCACATGGATATGGTTCCACAGAAAACAAAGGACAGTGAGCATAACTTCGAGACAGACCCTTTGCAGGTATATATAGACGGAGAATGGGTAAAAGCCAAAGGTACAACCCTCGGCGCAGACAACGGAATGGGAGTGGCTGCCGCAATGGCGATAATCGAAGACCAGACTGTAGAGCACGGTCCGATTGAAGTGCTCATCACCAAAGACGAAGAGACTGGCATGTATGGCGCTTTCGGACTCAAAGCCGGTGTCTTGAACGGCAAATATCTGCTGAACCTTGATTCTGAAACAGAAGGCGAAATTACAATAGGATGCGCCGGCGGCATGGATGTGATATGCTCTATGGAATATCAAGAGCTTCTCGTGGAATCCGCTGGGATGAAAGCATATAAAATCAGCATCAAGGGTTTGCTCGGCGGACATTCAGGACTTGAAATAAACGAAGGGCGCGCCAATGCCAACAAACTCATGGCAAGAGTACTGTTTGCGTTGGTAAACACAAAGTGCGCATGGTTGAGTTCTTGGCACGGAGGCAACATGAGAAATGCCATTCCACGCGACGGAGAGGCTGTGATACTGGTGCCGGAAGCAAAAGAAGCAGAAATGAAGGAACTTGTCGATAAATGCCGCAAAACATTCAATGCGGAATTTGCAGACATAGAAAAAGAGGGTGTAACACTCGAACTCGAATCTTGCGACCTGCCTTCCAAGGCTCTGCCGGAAGACATACAGGAGAATCTTATCAATGCCGTAATGGCTGCACACGACGGTGTTCTTCGATATATCCCAACAATTCCGGAAGTGGTGGAAACTTCATCAAACCTCGCCATCATCAATGTGGCTGACGGAAAGGCGGAAATATCCATTCTCGCACGCAGCTCATGCGACAGCATGAAGTTGTACCTGTGCAATTCACTTCTCTCCTGTTTCTCTATGGCAGGAATGAGCGTGAAGTTTGAAGGAGGATACGGCGGCTGGCAACCTAACACGAAGTCTCCTCTCGTGGCTGAAATGTCGGAGGTTTACGAAAAGATGTACGGCACAAAGCCGACTGTACAGGTTTGTCACGCAGGACTTGAATGCGGCATCATCGGAGTGACTTATCCAGATATGGACATGGCTTCATTCGGTCCGACTCTGCTCTCTCCGCACACACCGAATGAACGCTGTCTCATCCCGACTGTCGGGAGATTCTATGATTACGTACTCGAAATATTGAAGAATATTCCGGAAAAGAAATAACTTGTTTTTTATTGATGAGCGGACAATCCTCAATCTGTCCGCTCATCAATATTGTCCTTCTACAAGAAAATGGCACTAAACACCAACAAAGACCTGAAACTCTACTTTTCTATCAGTGAAGTGGCTCAGATGTTTAATGTGACGGAAACCCTTTTGCGGTATTGGGAAAAAGAATTTCCAAGCATCACACCGCGAAAGGCGGGACGTGGCATACGCCAATATACGAAGGAGGACATTGAGGAAATACGCCTTGTTTACCATCTGGTGAAAGAAAGAGGTATGACACTGCAGGGGGCGCGCGACATGATAAAGCGCGACAAAGGGGGAACCAACAAACAGATTGAGGTAATAGAACGTCTGAAAGCTATCAGAGACGAATTGCAACTTATCAACAGGGAGTTCAACGAACTGGTGTAAAAGCCCAAACCAACACTCCTATAAGAAGTATATATAATTATTTAACTACAAACATCTTCCCTGATGTTTATTGTCATTTGTGTAAGCCAAAATCACAAAATCCTTGAATATTCTTGCAGTTTTGAGAAAGAAATGTGTACTTTTGCAACATTGAATGCAAATTGCATAGCGCATACCATTCACATAGAGCAAGACAATAACGACAAAAAAAGATAAAACATGAACGAAATGGATTGGTCAAGTCTTGGATTCGGCTATCACAAGACAGATTATAATGTCCGCTGCTATTATCGTGACGGAAAATGGGGTGAAATAGAAGTGTGCAGTGAAGAGACAATTCCATTGCACATGGCTGCTACAAGCCTCCATTATGGACAAGAAGCTTTTGAAGGACTGAAAGCATACAAATGTCCGGACGGCAAAGTGCGTGTGTTCCGTATGGACGAGAATGCTGCACGTCTGCAAAGTACTTGCCGTGGTATTCTCATGCCGGAAGTATCTACCGAAATGTTTGAAGAGATGGTACGCAAAGTCGTAAGACTGAATGAGCGTTTCATTCCGCCATACGAAAGCGGAGCTTCTCTTTACATACGTCCGCTGTTAATCGGTACAAGTGCACAGGTCGGAGTACACCCTGCTACAGAATACTTATTTCTTATGTTCGTAACTCCGGTAGGCCCTTACTTCAAAGGAGGTTTCTCAACAAACCCATACGTCATCATACGTGAGTTTGACCGTTCCGCTCCTCTGGGTACTGGTATATACAAAGTCGGCGGTAACTATGCAGCCAGTCTGCGTGCCAACAAGATGGCGCACGACTTAGGATATTCATGTGAGTTCTATCTTGACGCAAAAGAAAAGAAATACATGGATGAATGTGGTGCCGCAAACTTCTTCGGAATAAAGGATAATACATATATCACACCAAAATCCACTTCAATCCTGCCTTCTATCACCAACAAAAGCTTGATGCAATTGGCAGAAGACATGGGCATGAAGGTGGAAAGAAGACCTATACCGGAGGACGAGCTGGCAACATTCGAAGAAGCCGGTGCATGTGGCACAGCAGCTGTGATAAGCCCTATTGAGAAAATTGATGATCTTGAGGAAAAGAAAACTTTTGTTTTTTCTAAAGACGGCAAACCCGGACCAGTATGTACAAAACTATACAACAAACTCAGAGGCATACAGTACGGCACTGAGCCAGACATACATGGATGGACAAAGGTAGTCATTGATTAACATGACGATTATGAAGATATAAGATTCTGAAAGTGAAACGGTAGAAAAAGAACACCCATCAAAACAAGAATCTTATATCTTCACAACATGAAACTTCACAACCTAAAACAATATATGGGAAAAGGCAAATTAGCTAAATTTGAAGATATGGCAAACAACCCTCTTGTTGTAGAATGTCCTTATTGGCAACTCCAACAAGAGGGTTTTGCAATGAAAGGCAACTGGCACAAAGATTTTTTCAGGAACGACAACCCCATCGTGCTTGAACTTGGATGTGGAAGAGGCGAATACACCGTAGGGCTTGCCAGAAAATATCCGGAGAAGAATTTCATAGGGGTGGATATTAAAGGTTCGCGCATGTGGCATGGAGCTAAGACCGCTCTTACCGAACAATTGAAGAATGTGGCATTTCTACGTACAAACATTGAGTTCATACAAGAGATGTTCGCTCCGGATGAAGTCAATGAGATATGGCTGACATTCAGCGACCCTCAAATGAAAAAAGCGACCAAACGCCTCACATCCACATTTTTCATGGAAAGATACCGCAAATTCCTGACTGATAATGGCATCATACATGTAAAAACGGACAGCAATTTTATGGCTACATACACTAAATGTATGATAGAGCACAACGACCTGCCTACGGAACTGATAACATTCGATTTGTATAACAGCGGTGTGGCAGATGATATTCTGAATATCCGTACATATTATGAAGAAATGTGGCTGGCGAGAGGATTAAGCATAAAATATCTGAAATTTCATTTGCCTCACCACATAGAGTTGTCAGAACCGGAAGTGGAGATTCCGGTAGATGACTACCGTTCATACGGACATGAAGTGAGAAGTACACGTACTGTTGGGAAATAAAAAGTCCGAGAATCTTATTTCTTTGCGAACTAAAGTTTGTTTCGTATATGTTAAGGCATTCATGCTCAGCATATACGAAACATGACACAAATGTTCAGATCCCGAAAGTTCTGTATGCCCCACTTCTTTTAAAATTCGACATAGGTAAGTCATTTTTTTTATTCTACACAAGTTCATACAGGCTTTCTTTAAAAGAAAACACAAATACTTTATTTTGAAGATGTAAAACCTCGCTGATTTTATCTAATTTTGCAAATCAGATTATTATAAAGACTAATGCAGTATCATGACAGAAAAGAAGAAATATCCGGAAGAAAAAACAGGCGCAGAAATGCTTACTGAAATAGGCAGACTGCTGTTGCTTCTGTTATGGAAAATGATACGCAGCATATTACGTATTATAATAAGAAGCATCATATTGTGCATTCGTCTTATAAAAAAAGGCATAAAACGATGCGTTGACTTTTGGAATGACAATAATACACAGGAGAAACTACGCAAAGCAAAGGCAAGTATAAGAAACGGAAGCAAGATATTAGCCAAATGGATAATCATAGCATTGAGCACTATCATCCGACTGTCCATTCAAGGAATCCAAAGCGCCATACAGGGTATTATACATTTAAAACCTACAATCATAAAGGCGGGCCAATATGCTAAAGCAGGATGTATCGCTTTAGGTAAAATTATCAGAAACTTAGGGCGCCAAATACGTCTTTCACATATCAAACAAAAGCGAGCTTATAAGAGATTCCGCAAAAATAAAGGATTCAAAGGATTACTCAAAGACGTAACCAACTTATTAAAAAGTTCACTCAACAACTATATGGAAGAAGAACAAATAGAAACGTCTCCCGATGCCGTAACAGAAGATGATATTATCATTGCGGAGATTGAGGGTAATAACAAAGCTTATCTCACAGGAAAGAAGCTTTTTTCTTCTGTAAAGAACATTGTTGACGTAAGCGAAGAAAAGCCTTGAAAATGATGTAATCAAAGTTACACAAAGTCACAAAACAGAAAAATAACAGCAAAAAGGAAAAAAAAATCCGAATTAGTGAATGTGAAAAGTAAAAAAAGTATTACTTTTGCGTCACTTCGTGGGAAACATTAAAAAAACATACAATCTATGGAAATCAAAAAATCACAGAAAGCTGATCTCGAAGGGCAGAAAGGTACTGGTCTTCTGATTGGTTACATCGTTGCACTTTCTGCAATGTTTGCGGCTTTTGAATGGACAACTCGTGAGCATATCGAAACGGAACCGGTTGTCTATGCTGCGTATGCAGCAATGGAAGAAGAAGTTGTTCCTATTACACAGCCTATCTTCCAAGCTGCCCCTCCTCCACCAGCAGAAGCGCCTCAGGTAGCAGAAATCCTTGATATTGTGGATGACGACACTGAAATAGAAGAAGAAACTATTGAGTCTTCTGAGTCCACAACAGAAGCAATATCAGGTCCGGTGGCTCAACACACAGGTCCAGTAGCTACAGGTCCGGTGGTTACAGAAGAGGAATCAGACGAAGGAACAGTCTTTCAGGTTGTAGAACAGATGCCTGAGTTCCCTGGAGGTATGGAAGCTTTGATGAAATACCTTAGCAAAAACATCAAGTATCCAAGTATCGCATTGGACAACGGAATACAAGGACGCGTGCTTGTATCATTCACAGTAAACAAGGACGGTTCTATCGTAGATCCTGAAATCATGAAGTCTGTTGACCCTTCACTTGATAAAGAGGCTATCCGAGTTATCTCTACAATGCCTAAATGGAATCCGGGAAAGCAGCGCGGTAAAGCGGTACGAGTAAAATACACAGTTCCTGTTGCCTTCAGAATACAGTAATAATTCTTGGCAAACAGAAGTTAAACAGAAATAGGCACGAGCTACATGATCTGCAAAAGCAGCAGAAAAAACATGTAGTTCGTGCCTAAAACATGATAAACAATAAGAAAATAACAAAAGTCCCAAAACTCAATATTATGTTTACAAACAAACAGCTACAAGAGAAGGTAAATGCATACATTAGCAATATAGTATATAATGCCCAGCCGGAAAAACTGTATTCTCCAATTCAATATGTACTGTCTCTTGGAGGCAAAAGGATTCGCCCAACATTAATGCTTATGGCATACAATCTCTATAAAGAAGATGTAGATAGTATCATGCCTTGTGCTATAGGTTTGGAGACTTACCACAATTTCACATTGTTACACGACGACCTCATGGATTGTGCAGACATGAGACGCGGAATGCCCACTGTACACAAAAAATGGGATGACAACACAGCCATATTATCGGGAGATGCAATGCTTATATTTGCATATAAATTGATGTGTAAACATAAATCGGAGTCTATGTACAAAGCACTTGATACGTTTACGGAAGCGACTTTGGGGGTATGTGAAGGGCAACAGTATGACATGGATTTCGAATGTAGAACTGACGTTACAGAAAATGAATATATGGAAATGATACGTCTCAAAACATCGTTGTTGTTGGCATGTGCACTGAAAATAGGAGCACAATTGGCTAATGCAAAAGAAAAAGATGTAGAAAACCTATATACTTTTGGAGAAAAAATGGGACTTGCATTTCAACTTCAAGATGACTTGCTCGATGTATATGGAAATCCAGAAGTTTTTGGAAAAAAGATTGGTGGGGACATTCTTTGCAACAAGAAAACATTCATGCTTATCAATGCCTTGAACATGGCAGAGGGCAAAACAAAAGAAGAATTGAAAAGTTGGATTCTACAAAAGAATTACAACCCGGAAGAAAAGATAGCAGCAGTTACAGCAATATACAACACTGTAGGAATTAAACCTGTATGTGAAGCAAAAATCAAGCAACTTTTTACGGAAGCTATTGAAAGCTTAGACAAAGTAGAGGTAGAGGAATGTAAAAAAAGAGAACTGAGAGATTTTGCAAATAATCTGATGGGACGAGAACTTTAAAGCCCCAATAAGACTGAACAGAGGAATAATTAAAACAGTTTTCAAAATTGCAGATAATACTGTTATGTATAATCTAATTGACACGCATGCACACCTCGATGGTGAAGAATTCAGTTGCGACATTAATGATGTGCTCGACAGGGCACAAAAAGTTGGTGTAAAAACAATACTAATACCCAATATTAATGGTACTACTATAAATAATGTATTAGATACATGTAAAAGACATACAGGCACTTTATATCCTATGATAGGTTTACACCCAGAGGATGTAAAGGAAAAGGAAGAAAACGATAGAGTCCTTGACAGTATGGAAGCAATACTAAAATCTCACACAGACCATACGTGTCAGTTTATAGCAATCGGAGAAATCGGACTTGACTTCTATTGGGACGATACATATAAAAAAGAGCAAAAAGAAGCATTTGAACGTCAAATCCTTTGGGCAGAGACCTACCACCTTCCCTTAATGATACACTCAAGAGCTGCACATAAGGAACTGGTAGAAATAATGGAAGCACACCGTCATAACCACATAAAAGGGGTGTTTCATTGTTTTACAGGAAATTCGGATGAGGCAAAAGATTTGTTATCTTTTGAAGGATTCATGCTTGGTATAGGAGGTGTAGCAACATTCAAGAAATCTAATTTACCTGAAGTTTTAGCTTCAACTGTACCTTTATCACGAATTGTACTTGAAACAGATGCTCCTTATCTCGCCCCAGTTCCTTATCGAGGGAAAAGGAATGAAAGTGCATTTATCGCTAACATAGCACAGAAAATCGCAGAGATATATCACTGTACATTGAATGAAGTG
Organism: Bacteroidaceae bacterium; assembly: GCA_017621515.1. Taxonomy (GTDB): domain Bacteria; phylum Bacteroidota; class Bacteroidia; order Bacteroidales; family Bacteroidaceae; genus RGIG8745. The sequence goes on along the minus strand of JAGASY010000109.1, from coordinate 56,141 downwards.
GCAACAACAACAACTGAAAATGCAATAAAAATGTTCGGTACAGCCATTCAAAAAACAATATGAAGACATTGGTTTATCATGCTTTATTAGAACTCACCCCAACAAATTATACCATCAATCAAATTTACGTATCATAGATTATAAAAGAGTAAAAACAGACGGAAAGCCTGTTTACAATACAGAAAAAGCATTTTTTTACGCCAAAAAAGAAACTTTGCAAAGCTTTGAGTTATTTCATAACAAAAAAATGATTATTTTTGTTGCTGATTTAGCGTATGAATCGCAAATAATTCGTAATTTGCAGCCGTTTTAGAAAGATACCGTGAAAAACGGCGAAAGGAGAGATGCTCGAGTGGCTGAAGAGGCACGCCTGGAAAGCGTGTAGGCGTCAAAAACGTCTCGGGGGTTCGAATCCCCCTCTCTCCGCTAAAAAACAAACAATTTACCTATTAACAAACAAAAAGATAATAAACAAAACAAATAAAGTATTAATCTTAAAAAAATTAAACACACAATGAAAAAAGTATTTGCAATTATTGCGATGATGGGAGTCTTTACTTTTGGTATGACTCAGACTGTTTCAGCTCAAGATGAGGTTTCAGACGAAGCTGCGGTAGAGCAAGTAGATTCAACAGCTGCAGTTGATTCTCTTGCAACTGACACTATGGTTGCAGAAGCAATAGAAGAAACTCCTGCTGCACCGGAAGTTCAGGAAGGCGGAATGTACAAGACTATCAAAACAAAGTTCATTGAAGGTGATGCAGGCTTCATGGCACTTGTTGCTATTGCACTCGTACTTGGTCTTGCTTTCTGTATCGAACGTATCATCTACCTTGCACTTGCAGATGTAAATGTAAAGAAGATGCTTACAGGTGTTGAAAATGCACTTATCAACAAAGGCGATGTTGAAGCTGCAAAATCTATTTGCCGTGATACTCGTGGTCCTATTGCATCTATCTATTATCAGGGTCTCATGAGAATTAACGAAGGTGTTGATTCTGTAGAAAAATCAGTTGTTGCATACGGTGCTGTACAGGCTTCAAACCTTGAAAAAGGATGTTCATGGATTACACTCTTCATCGGTATGGCTCCATCACTCGGATTCTTGGGTACTGTGATTGGTATGGTTCAGGCATTCGATGATATTCAGGCTGCAGGTGATATTTCTCCAACAGTTGTTGCAGGTGGTATGAAGGTAGCCCTTTTGACAACAATCTTCGGTATCGTCGTTGCACTTATTCTTCAGGTATTCTACAACTATATCTTGGCAAAGATTGAAAGTCTTACAGCTCAGATGGAAGATTCTACTATTACTCTTCTTGACATCGTTACAAAATACAACCTCAAGAAATAATAATAGAAAGTAAAATACAGAAGTCTAAAAATTTAATCTAATATTCAAAATGGACATTGAAAAGATATCAAAATATGTGCTGACAGGTCTTATGGCTATTAGCATCATCATTTTCATTCTTTTCTTCACTATCGGTTACGATACACCTTATGAAGAGAATCCGAAAATGAACAATCCGCAGTTGCTGGATGCATTGTGCATTTGGACATACATTCTAATTGCTGCCGCTGCAATATTTATGCTTTGTAGTTTTATCATGTTTATTTCACAGCACGGCTTGAACAAGTCTGTAATGTACACATGGGGACTGCCAATACTGTCTATTGCAATTGGTGCTGGTATAGGTGTTTCAAATCAAAGTGAAACACTTATCATCAACGGAAAAGAATGGAATGATCCTACAAAAATTATCCTCACTGACGCTTCAATGGTATCCATCGCTATTCTTGCTGTTATAGCTGTTGGAGTAACTGCATGGAGTATGGTATCGGAAATCTCAAAGAAGTAACAAAAAGAAAGGAGTAATCATGGGAAAGAAAAGAAAAATGCCGGGACTGAACACCAGTTCAACAGCCGACATCTCATTCATGTTGCTCATCTTCTTCCTTGTTACCACATCAATGGATACCGATCAGGGATTGGGACGTACACTTCCAAAACCACCAGAGGAGAACCAGGAAAATAACGAAATCAAAATTAAGGAACGTAATATATTAAATATCCGTATAAATAAGGACAACTACCTTATGATTGGAGAAGATTATGTTTCAATTGATGACGTGAAGGAGATAGCTAAAGAATTTATTGCAAACCCGGAAAACAAATCAAATCTTCCGGAAAAGAAACCGAAGAACGTAAAACTTCTTGGTCAGCGTATGGTTACAGAGAATCATGTAATTTCAGTACAGACCGACCGCGGAACAAGTTATTGGGTATATTTTGCTGTACAAGACAAATTAGTACAGGCATATAATGAACTCCGTAATGAGTTGGCAAAAGAAGAATTTGGTTTCAAATATGAATTCTTGACAAAAGAGCAGCAAGAGGCTATTCGCGAAGTATATCCTCAGAAGATTTCTGAGGCTGAACCTAAAAAGTATGGAGCAAGTTTATAATGAGCAGATTTAATAAAAATGGCAGTCGTGAAATGCCAGAGATGAACACTTCATCTCTGCCGGACTTGATTTTTACTATCCTGTTTTTCTTCATGATGGTAACAACTATGCGTGAAGTAACATTAAAAGTCAAGTTTGAAAAACCGGTAGGTACGCAGCTTGAAAAACTTGCACGTAAATCTTGTACGTCTTTTATCTATATAGGTAAGCCAACAGATGCATTGAAGTCGCAATTTGGAGAAGGAACACGTATCCAGCTTAATGACAAATATGCAGAAGTAAATGAAGTTTATGATTATGTAATGACAGATCGTAACGAGTTGGCAGAAGTAGATAAACCGTTCTACACAGTTTCTCTCAAAGTTGATAAAGAAACTCCAATGGGTATAATAACAGACGTAAAGCAGGTTCTTCGTAAAGCTTATGCTCTCAAAATTGTTTATTCTGCAAATAAGCCGAATTAGTAAATTCGATGTTACTAAGGCTACTACTACAATAATTTAAATAGTTGTAGTTTTGCACAATAAAATATATGCTATTTGAGCAGTAGATAAATGTTTTTCTATTAACATTCATCTACTGCTATTTTTTATATCAGCATAACAAAAGAATGAGACCATCCCCAAAAATAGAATCTTTTTTTAGGAAACAGTAAGAAAATACTCGTTTTTTCGAAAAAAAAAGCTTTTTACGTGAGCAAATTTAATTTCTGTTTGTTAATAAGTCAGTCGAAAGGCAAAAGAAATAAATGCCAAAGACGAAATATAAACCTGATTATTAATAAGAAATTAAATATGTCTAACAAAAAACCTTTTCGATTATGAAGAAATCTACATTAACCTTAACGATGGCACTCAGTGTATGTGCAATAACAGCAAACGCACAAGAGAACCTAACAGGAAGTAAACTAACAGACAATTGGTTTATCGGAATTAGCGGTGGTGTTTACGAACCAACTGCAGGTTCTAAATTCTTTGGAGATATGCGTCCTTCCATTAAATTAGAAGTTGGTCGCTATTTAACCCCTGTATTTGGTCTTTCAGCAAGCGTCCAAACAGGAATTAATGACAATAACGGAAACTACCGTTCTCACCTATTTTCCAGTCATAAAGGAGGAAATGCAGCTTTTGACTATACAAATGTAGGATTAAATGGTCTCTTTAACATCAGCAATTTTTTCGGAGGATATAATGGTGCTCCACGTCCGTTTGAGCTTGTTGCTGAAGCAGGAGCAGGATGGGGACATTTCTATGGAGTAAGTTCATCTGATTCGCCTAAAAAAGACAAAAACTTTATAAGCGTTAATTTCGGACTTGGATTAAACTTCAACGTATCTGAAGCTTTACAGATTAACATAAAACCTGCGATTACATACGCTCTAAATGGCAAGAATGGAAACAATATGAATGTCAATTCTTCATATCTAACATTCATGGCCGGTGTAACATATAAATTCAAAAACAGCAATGGAACCCATAATTTCCAGCTCAGTGATAAGCAATATACTCAAGAACAAATTGATGAGATGAATGACAGAATTAATCGTATGCGAGGTACATACGAGAATGTCATTTCTGATAAAGACTATGCTATCACTAACCTGAAATCTCAACTTGCTGCAGAGAAAGCAAAAGATAAGACAATCATTGTCAATAAAACAACAACACAACTTGCTCCAGTTGTAATATTCGACCAAGCAAAAAGTGTCATAAATAAGTCACAGCAGCCTTCTGTACAGATGATAGCTACATATATGAAGAATCACCCGGAATGTACAGTGACAATTAAGGGTTATGCCTCACCTGAAGGTGATAAAGACTTCAACCAAAGATTATCTGAGAAACGTGCAACAGCTGTTTACAACATGCTTGTCAACACATACAAGATCTCTCCTGACAGACTCAAAACGGAAGGTCTTGGGGCCACAACTGAAATATTCAGTGAGAATGACTGGAACCGAGTTTGCATATTCTTAGAGAACAATGCAAAATAGCATCCTAAAAAATAAATTCAGCGAGATAGTGATACCACACACTATCTCGCTGCTTTTTATACAATAAAATATCTGATATAAATATTTCAAATATCAATAATAAAAATAACCGCTATACCCTTGCAACAACTTTTATATTAGGAATTTTCTTAAGGTTATCCATAACATTTTGAATATCACTTGTATCATGAACAAATATTTGGATTTTACCTTCAAAAAGTCCTTCATTAGATTCTATCTCAAGCCTCCTAATATTGACGTTCAATAATTGCGATATAACCTGAGTTATCTGATTTAACAGCCCCATCTTATCAAGTCCCTTCAAATAAATATTAGCAGGAAACAGAAGTAAACGGTTCATATCCCATTTAGCAGCAAGCACACGGTTTCCATAGTTCGCTTTCAACCTCTCTGCATTAGGGCAACGTAACTTATGAATAGAAATCCTATTATCATCGTCTATAAATCCCATAACAGAATCTCCAGGAATAGGTTTACAACAGGTTGCTAATACATATTTATCTTGAATAGAATCTTCTGTCAAAGAAAGAATCTTTTTTCTGTCTATTGAATCAGCCGATTTAACTTTATTCTTTTTCTTCTCATCATCCTCTTTCTGCTTCTTTCCAAAAGGAAATATTTTTTTCCATATCACAGAGGATTCCTTACCCTTCAAACTATTAACATCATCATCACCAAGTTTAAGCTTACCCTCACCAATAGCCACAAAAAGAGCATCTGGTTTAGTAAAATCATGCACCTTACATATATGCTCAATATTAATAGTATTCTTAACTATATCCTCCTTTTTAAAGAAATCATCTAAAATTTCCTCTCCTTTTTTACGTGCTTCACGTTCTTCACGGCGCAACACAGCAAGAATCTTCGTTGTAGCCTTAGCTGTTGTTACAATATTGAGCCATGACTTTTGTACATGCTGTGATTTTGAAGTAAGAATCTCAACTTGATCTCCACTATTTAACTTATGGCTCATTGGGACAAGTTTATGATTAACCTTTGCCCCAATACAATGACTTCCAACAAAAGTATGGATGGAAAAAGCAAAATCCAGAGCTGTAGAACCTGCAGGCATTGTACGTATCTCTCCCTTAGGGGTAAATACAAATATTTCAGAAGCAAAAAGATTAAGTTTAATCGTATCTAAGAAATCCATGGCATCCGGTTGAGGATCATCAAGTATTTCTTTAATAGTCGTAAGCCACTTATCCAGCTCATTTTCACTGGCAAGTTCTGTTTTGTCCCCCTCCTTATATTTCCAATGAGCAGCAAACCCTTTCTCTGCGATTTCATCCATTCTTTGGCTACGAATCTGTACTTCTATCCACTCTCCCTTATTGCTCATCAAAGTGACATGCAGAGCTTGGTATCCGTTAGCCTTAGGGTGACTAACCCAATCTCTCAGCCGATCTGGATGTGATGTATATATTTTACAAATTGAGACATAAATATTAAAGCACTCATTCAATTCCGATTCCAATTCTCGCGGTTCAAAAATAATTCGAACAGCAAGTATATCATAAATTTCTTCAAACGGAATATGCTTATTTTGCATTTTACACCAGATAGAATATGGAGATTTTATACGAGCTTTTATCTCATAATTTATCCCCATAACATCAAGTTGCTTCCTAATCGGAGCTGTAAATTCATCAAATACAGTATTCCGTTCATTCTCTGTTGCTTCCAGTTTCTTTTGTATCATAGCATACTCTTCCGGATGCTCGTATTTGAAACTGAGATCCTCCAGCTCTGTCTTTATAGTATTCAGCCCTAAACGATTTGCTAACGGCGCATATATATATAGTGTTTCTCCTGCAATCTTATACCTTTTATTCACAGCCTGTGAACCAAGAGTACGCATATTATGCAATCTATCTGCAATTTTAATGAGGATAACCCTAATATCCTCACTCATTGTCAACAAAAGCTTTTTAAAATTTTCAGCTTGAGCAGAAGCATGATCACCAAATATACCACCCGAGATTTTAGTAAGCCCATCAACAATTTGCGCAACCTTAGCCCCAAACATATTTTCTATATCTTCAACTGTATAGTCGGTATCCTCAACAACATCATGAAGAAGAGCTGCACATATAGAAGTAGATCCTAAGCCTATTTCCATACAGGTTATCTGCGCCACTGCAAGTGGATGCATTATATAAGGTTCTCCAGAAAGACGACGTACACCTTTATGAGCATGCCTTGCAAAATTAAACGCTTTAGTAATTACATCTACCTTCTTGCGATGTTTAGTTGCAAGATAAGAATCCACCAAATGCCGGAATGCATCATCCACCATTTTAGCTTCCATTTCTTCTTTTGTAAGAACGTCTTCCATAATCATAACATTTTTAACACAGAAACATCTATTATCTCACACGTATTTTTTGTCCTGGATGAATCATATTACTTTTTAATCCATTTAATTTACGCAACCGTGCAACAGTTGTACCATTACGTTTAGCTATAGTTGATAAAGAATCACCACTACGAACAGACACAGTTTTTCCTGCCACCTTATTATTTTTTGTTGAAGCAGAAAGCCCCCCACTATTCCCTTCTATATCACCTGTAACACTCCTCCGTATAGGTGCGTTCCCCACTTTCAGCCCATAAATACTATCCTCATTAAGAATAAAAGCCTCAATAGATTGTGAAGGAAGTCTTAAAGCATAATTCATTGGAACGATATCATGCCTATATTGCGGATTCAATGCACGAAGTTCATCAACTGTAATATTACATACAGATGAAATCTGTTTAAACTGAACATCATTTGTTACTATTATCGTATCAGATTGTGCAGGCAAACGTGCTTCCATTGGAACAATACCATGATCACAATAATATGTCATAATATAATTAGCTGCAATAAAAGCTGGTACATATCCACGAGTTTCACGAGGTAATTTATTATAAATCGACCAAAAATCCTTTATTTCTACGTCTCCAGAACGAAGTAAAGCTTTTTGAACATTCCCTTCACCACAATTATAAGCAGCAATTGCAAGTCCCCAATCTCCAAACATAGCATACAAATCTTTTAAATATCTCGCTGCTGCATCACTTGATTTCACAGGATCACGGCGTTCATCAACCAAAGTATTCACCTCCAATCCATACCGTTTCCCTGTTGCAATCATAAACTGCCAAAGTCCGGCCGCCCCAACGCGTGATGTCGCTGAAGGACGAAGTGCAGATTCTATTACAGGCAGATATTTCAATTCCAAAGGAAGTCCATACTTTTCAAGAGCCTCTTCAAATATAGGCATATAAAAATTAGAACTTCCAAGCATAATAGCCACAGAACCACGCATTCTATTGCTGTACATATCTATAAACTTCTGCGTAACATCATTAAATGGCATCTCTATAGTGGTTGGTATTTTGGACAAACGATTTACAATAATAGAATCATTATACGAGAGCACACGCACTTCTTCATTACCATTCGTAAGGTTATTCTTATTTATATAATCATTTAACAACTCTTCTTCACTGACAATCAACTCATCAGGCACATCTATAAATTCGATCTTAGCACTATCTTCTACAGCTGTTACAACATCTTGCGCCATAGTCTCATACGCAATCAATGAAGAAACGCATAATATTATAAACTTTTTATTCATTATATCTTTCATTCATTACAAGGTTGCTAGATTTTTCAGAATCTACTCCATAAAAATAAAAGGTCAAAATCAAAAACGCAGACTACACTGCAATCCATAAGAATTGGACATCAGATTATTTCTCTTTCCCTTCTCATTTATTATCGTAGGTTTAACTTTCATGCTTAAGTCATGACTAATATCAAAACTTGAAAGTTCCGCATCAACATAAGCATCAATGACTGATAAGACATAAACCCCAATCATACAAAAGAGGCTCAAATCTCTATATCGCCGATAATAATTTTTCTTCCTTCTAAATAAATCCTGAATACGAGTAAGGTTTTGATTCACATCATAAGAAGGAGGAATGAAGTTCTCATAGCTTTTAGTATTAGGATCATCATCCATAATATCAATATATGCTTGTGAATAGTCACGATACATAGTATTGTTCCAATTAAGCGCATATATACATCCGACAAAACCGCCATAAATAATCGGTAACTTCCAATATTTCTTATTGTATATCTGCCCTCCACCAGGAAACACAATAGCAAGCCACATCGCCTTCTTAGGGTCTGGAATCCATTTCTCTTTCAAAGAATAATTCACAGACAAATCCACAGAATCCTTCAACAAGGAAATTATATGAATAGAGTCATCACCAAGAGAAAGAGAATCTACAAGATCCACAGCCAGCAAAGAATCTGCAAACAGATACTCATCTGCGCCAGCCGTATATACACTATCGGTCTTAGGATAAGCACTTAGCCCACCTTCACGATGAATCCTTGCTTTCGGAACAGGCAAAGCCAATGTATCTTGCGCACAAACCTCAGCAACAAGAGACATCAATATCCCCAATACCATTCCAATTCTATATGTAAAAATCTTTGCTATCACAAAAAATAAATACTATTTAGATTGTAAGAGTGATACAATATAACGCAATTCATCTATATTCTCAAAAGAGAAAGAAACTTTTCCTCCTCCTTTTGCAGTACATGTTACCTTCACTTTAGTTCCAAGATTCTGCGCCATTTGCCTCCGAAGTCCATCATATTCCTCATCAAGTTCTTTAGCTGCAATTATCTTCGGTGTTTTCGTTGTCTCTCCCGCCTCGTTGATGTTCTTTATAATCTCTTCAACTTTCCTGACAGAATACCCCTTTTGTTGTATTTCCTTAAAAAGTTTCACTTGTGCTTTCGGGTCATCCAAAGCAAGCAGTGCACGTGCATGTCCATTATCAATCTCATGATTCTGCAAAGCAACCTGTACTGGTGCTGGTAATTTCAGTAATCGCAAATAATTAGCCACAGTTGTTCTTTTCTTCCCGACACGTTCACTCAGTTTTTCCTGAGTAAGTCCGTATTGATCTATAAGATGCTGGTATGCTAATGCAATTTCTATGGAATTAAGATCCTGACGTTGTATATTTTCAATCAGAGCCATTTCCATTACATTTTCATCGTCAGCAGTACGGATATATGCAGGAATGCTGCTTAGTCCAGCCAACTGCGATGCTCTCCATCGGCGTTCTCCAGCTATAATCTGATAATGCCCATTATTCAATTCACGCAAGGTAACCGGCTGAATTATACCTATCTCAGAAATGGAGTCAGCCAGTTCCCGCAACGCATTCTCGTCAAATTCACGACGAGGCTGATTAGGATTAGCCTCTATAAGACTTATATCAACCTCATTTATGGTTGATGACCCTTCCGTATGTACATCTTCCGTAGAAATTAAAGCATCAAGTCCACGACCCAGTGCACTATATTTTTTTCTTACAGCCATAGTTTACTTTCCTTTTCATTTGTTTTCCACCATATCATGCCCTACAACTTCTTTCGCAAGAGCGATATAGTTCTTAGCACCTGTTGATGTAGCATCATAGAGAATACACGGAACTCCATGACTTGGTGCCTCACTCAGTTTCACATTACGTTGTATAACTGTTTTAAATACGAGTTCCTGAAAATGCCGTTTAACTTCTTCATATATCTGATTAGCGAGACGTAATCGTGAATCAAACATAGTTAACAAAAAACCTTCAATTTCAAGATGAGTATTAAGTTTTGATTTTATGATTTTTATTGTATTAAGAAGCTTACTAATACCTTCAAGTGCAAAATACTCACATTGTACCGGAATAATCACAGAATCAGCAGCACTTAAAGAATTTACCGTTATAAGCCCCAATGAAGGAGAACAATCTATGAATATATAATCATACTCTTTACGCAAAGGGTCAAGCACCCGCTTCAACACCTTCTCACGACCGTCAATATTAAGCATCTCTATTTCCGCACCTACAAGATCAATATGGCTTGGAATAATATCAAGTCCATCTATATCTGAAGTATAAATAGCCTCATGAGGATCCACATTGCTTATAATACAGTCATAAATGGAAGTATCAACTTGCTGTATATCCACTCCAAGCCCAGACGATGCATTTGCTTGCGGATCCGCATCCACAACAAGCACCTTCTTTTCAAGCGTAGCAATAGAAGCAGCCAAATTTATGGCAGTAGTTGTCTTACCGACACCACCCTTCTGATTAGCCAATGCAATGATTTTACCCATAAAAGTTCTATTTGTCCATTCAATTTTACAATATCATGCTATGTCAGTATGTTCATGAAATACAAGACTCAAAAACATGACCACACATTTTCATAATGGCAAAGGTACTGCTTTTCTATGGGACTATTATCGTTTTAGTATTTTTTTTATCCACAAGTTATTGACAGTACTATCAGCAGAATGTTAGCTATTTAGTGTTTGAATACCCATCTGCACGAAGCAACTCTATAACCCTCGTCTTGAAATCGCCTTGAATAACAATCTCACGATCCTTTGCAGTACCTCCAACTCCACATTTCACTTTCAGTATCTTGGACAAGTCTTTTAAATCTTCATCCCTACCGACAAAGCCTTTGACCAAAGTCACGGTCTTTCCGTTTCTGCCGTTTTTCTCTATGTTTACCCGCAAACGCTGTTGAGCCTTTGGTAAGGTTTCCGCTTCGTCTGAATCCTCATACTCAAAACTAAAGTCTTTATTTGTTGAATATACCATTCCAAGACGGTCTTTCCAATCGTTTTTCTTCATAAATGCCAATCTTTATTATATTGCAAAAATAACATTTTATCATCTTCTACCGAAATATCCATACAAATAAAATCAAAATATCCATATATAGAGAAAGGAGAGATACGCTTTATAGCATACCCCTCCCTTTCTCTATTTTCGCAAAGACTTTATGAAGTCTCTAAAGTAGTCGGAAATATTATTTACCTGTACCACCTGAGTGACCAGATGTATCAGTTGTTTTGCGGTCGATTGTTACAGTTACTTTACCATAAACCTTTGCAATAAATCTTCTGTCACCAGATTTGAATGTATAAGTCTTCACATTCTGCTTTACAGTATAGTCAGCAGAACCAGCCTTGTCAGCAGAGATTTCAACAGACTTGTTAATGCTACCTGCCTTACCAAACTGATTAACAAGGAAGTTAGAAATCAAGCCACCATTCTGAACATCTGATGCTTCAAAACCAAACTTCTGAGTGTAAGAAATAGTGCTCTTGCCATTAGACAAAAGAACAGAACCCTTCTTGATTACATCTTCTCCAGACTGAACATTCTCAACTGTTGCCTTCAAGACGAATGACCATACTGAGAAATGAGTAACTTTAGCTGACACAGAGTTTCCGTTTACAGTAGCATTTACAGATTCGCCTCCATTTACACAAGCAACCAAACAACCTGCTGCATCAGCAGCTGTAGCTGTCAGAGTTACAGGCGCGCCATCAAATTTTGCTCCAGAAGGTTCACAATTAAGAGACAAAGCAGGAACAGAAACTTCCGCGCCCTGATTTACATTCTGAGCACCAACTGCAGCTGGAGTAAATGCAACAACGCTGAAAAGAGCAGTAGCTTCTACATTTGAGATTTCTACATTAGCAGGAACTGAAATTGAAGCTTCAATATCTGTAGCATCCTGATTCGCTTCGTCATTCTCTACCAGTGTACCATTCTTAGCTTCTTCCTGTGTCTTCGCATTAGTAGAAGCCTTTACCAACTGAACATCTACGTTCATCATGGTGTTCTCACCGAAGTTTACTTCTACATTCTGTGTCAAATAGCCAGCTGCTGAAACTTCAACAATAGCCTTATCGCCAGAAACTGCGAATGTTGCTGTAGTTCCATTCTGTGGTGTCTGACCTTCAACTTTAAATGAAGCATTAACATTAGCATTTACAACCAATGTGTTTCCTCCCAAAGAAGGTACTATCACATTTGGATCCTCATCGTTATCACTCCAATCGCAAGAACTCAAGAGTCCAGTTGCTGCTACAGCAAGAACTCCAAAAAGAAAATTAATTTTTCTCATAACATTTTGAATTTGTTGATAATATAAAAAATTTAACTCTAATCCACATTTAACCAATCATATTATTTCATCTGTCCATCCAAGAACTTTTGCAGATATTGTTCAATGTACCTGGCTTGCCAATAATGCGCCGAGCGATTCTTATCTGGACGATCCTCATATTCCTGTCCCATCTTCTCAAAAGAATATTTATAGTATGAAACCATGCTATATTCCCAGTCAAAATACTGAGGCAGACGCAAGCGCAATGCACCCTTTCTTTTTTGGCTTCGCCCTCCGAACGGAATTGCAAAATGGAAACCCGCATTATGCTCTCCACCGGTAAGTATTCCATAAAGCCCTATTGCATATTCACCAAAATGACGCGTACAATCAAGTCTGGCACCATAATCACCGTACACAAATCGCCCGGCAGAAAGACTGCACTGTAGTCTTGTGTTCGGTTCATAATAATCTGCTTTCAGCATAAAATTGAATCTGTCCGGCTTAGATACATTGTATCCATCACCATCTACATACGCATCCCCTGTCAATCCCAATTGCAGAGTTAAGCCCAAATTCTTATTTGCCTTATATCCGAGTCTGGCATGTGCTCCTACCCTATCATAGAGAAAAAATCCTCCGGCAATATCGCCATACCATCTATCAGAGTTCAGGAATCTCTGTTGAAGACTTGCCACACCCAAATGTACATAAGTGTCAGAACTACCTTTTGCCACATTACCCGCCACAGGGAATATCGGCTGAACAGTCACCCTATTTCCCTTCCATAGCGTTGTTTCAAACGAAGGTGCAAGACATACCAGATATTCGCACAACTTATCAAAACGATGATTGTCAATAGAAACCATCGGATAAAATGTCACATCAACTTTACCAGTCGAACTACCCTGTTGTTCCGCCATCTTCAAATTATCCATCACACTGCCAACAGCATAATCAACACCAACAGTCCACTTATCATAATCCTTTACCGCATGTACATGAACTTCCGGCACTTTATATTCAAGGATGACAAGTTCAAAACTTGTCGCATCAGGAAAATCGGCAGCAAGTTTGTTCAAAGCAACACCAGCCCCTCTAAAAGTACCACGATAGGCTGTTGCCTCCACAGCAGCATACACCACACCATCAACAACCCTCACCCTGACATTCTCAAAGCCCATGTCCTTCAAAGAATGAGCCGAATCAACTATCGCATCATTCGCTGCATAGCCTACTGCCACATTCAGAACAAATGCCAATATGATTATCAATCTATATATCATGCAACTAATATCTTATTGTATATTGATAGCTAATTCCGGCACACACACCGGTAAACTCACGAGTAAAACACATCAGATTAAGATGCTTAAACAGAAGAACTGACGCACCTATATTAAAACCACGCGTATCATACTCTGCCATAACACTCGCATTCTTCACTGCAGCAGGTGTAAAACGAACTCCGCCAAGTACTCCGTCATACGCATCACCTTCATCAAAAGCCTTTGCAAACCCAGCGGTCACATCCAGCGTCCCAACCTTTCCAAGAAGTAAGTTCTTGGTAACAACTCCATAAACCGCAGCATAGTTACTGGCACCATGATCAGAATATATATCATTCACTCCAAGTACAACAGAAGGAAACCACCGCCCCTCTTTCTCTTTGAGTGGACGCAAACGTAAAGTCGTAGATCTATCCTGCTGATAGAACCCCGTTTTATCTCCTTTGCGAGTTTTCAACAAAGTTTCTCTAAAAGTTATTTCCATGAATGAAAAAGGAGTAAAATCGATATAATATATGCCGGTGTTATAGTTGAATCTATCAGAAAGCAATTCTTTCTGCACAAGACTTGCACCTCCCTTGAATGTCCCCGAAGCATACATTTCAGCAGTAGGAACATTCATTAATCCCGAAGTCCCCAACAACTGTTGTGCTCTGCATATCGAACATGCAGCAAACATTGCAATCGTTATTAAAACTGTTTTTATATACAATTCCAAACAAAAAAAGCTACAATCCTTCACTCTTATCTTACACATCTACAAGGGATTTACACAAATACTTCATTCTACGTGGAAGCAAATCCCCTTTTAATCCTCCACCAATACGCTCTATTTTTCGGCAAATTTAAGTATTTATATCCAACAACACCTAAAACCTAATACATTTAACACTAAATTAACATTCATTTTATTTTGCCCATATACAGATTTGAACAAAACACGGCAGACAACTGATTTTTTCCCTCCTTGAAGCGCGATATTAAGCAGAAGTTCACTTCAGCCTACACCAGTAGAAAAGGTTGGGTCCACCACTCAAAGAGCCGAAAGCATCAATAGTTTTCAAAAGATTTACTTCCAAATTTATGCCAAGCTGCAACCACATCAAAATCCGCTGCCCACAACAAAGAAAGACATATCCACACCCACAAGGCTTACCTAACATCTTACAAAAAAAAGAGTGAACCAGATTTACATCTAATCCACTCTTATTATAGTGGGTGTTGACGGATTCGAACCGCCGACCCTCTGCTTGTAAGGCAGATGCTCTGAACCAGCTGAGCTAAACACCCTTGAATTTTGTCGGGGCAGCGTGACTCGAACACGCGACCGCCTGGTCCCAAACCAGGAACGCTACCAACTGCGCTATACCCCGGATGCCTCTGACGTTAACTTGGCACTATCACTATGCTAATATGTCGGGGCAGCGTGACTCGAACACGCGACCGCCTGGTCCCAAACCAGGAACGCTACCAACTGCGCTATACCCCGTCATAAAGCTCTTTTTACAGGAACTCCGCCAAGCCCTTTTTCTAAAGCGTTGCAAAGGTACACTTTTTTTATATTACAGCAAAAGATTTTCAATATATTTTTTACAAGACAGGTAAAAAAACAGCCGAAAAAAGTCGTCTGACTCAAAAAAGAGCCAGACGACTTATATTATTAGCGAGTCAGTAAATCGGTATGAAGACCATACTACCTTACTTTCTCACATGCTTAATTATCTCAACTCAACGATTGCACGACGGTTAAGGTTATACGGAGTTACGTCATTAACACCACCAATACCCTTAACTTCGATCTTATCGCGGCTAACACCCAAGTTAACGAGTTCATCAGCCACAGCCTTAGCACGAGCCTCAGAAAGCTTCTGGTTGTAAGCAGAAGAACCAGTCTTGCTATCAGCTGTACCTGTTACGACAACCTTGGCATTAGAGTTCTTTGCAGCAGCAGCCACAGCCTCAAGGTTGATAAGATCCTTCT
This sequence comes from Bacteroidaceae bacterium, assembly GCA_017621515.1. Lineage (GTDB taxonomy): Bacteria > Bacteroidota > Bacteroidia > Bacteroidales > Bacteroidaceae > RGIG8745. Next base: position 40,392 of record JAGASY010000109.1, on the reverse strand, counting down.
TAGAAACAATCTTAGAAGAATTGATGTTGAAGAATACAGAAGAAGCAGCACTTGCAATTACAGTCTGAGTTGCAGCAGCTGTGTTCTTAGGAGCCTTAGCAAGCTGAGCCTGAAGGTCCTTGTTTCTTCTGCGCTCTGCATCGAGGTCCGAACGAAGCTTAGCAAGAGCCTCTTCGCTTGAAGCAGCAAGTGCATTGTAAGCATCTACAGATACAGCCTTTGTCCAGTTGCTCTTTCCGAGGTTGAACTGAACACCAAGGTCAACAGAAAGAATACCGTTTGTATGTGTGCTGCTGCGGTCGTTATCAACTACAGAATAACCACCAGTTGTGAATGTGTATGCAGCATCAAGATAGATATTGACAAGCTTGCTCACCTTCCATGTATTTTCAAGACCTACACCAAGAGCCGGAGTATAGTTACCGTTCTCATAGTTGCGGATAACTCCCATACGAGGATATGCAATCAAATTCCATACACGATTTTCATTGTAACCGCAGAACAGGTTGCTGAGATTGAACTGAGTATCGAAGTATATGCCAAGGTATCCACCCTTGTCACCGTCTGCAGTCCAGAAATTATGAGGACGGTTTGCCTGAAGAAGACCATTCTCCCAATTCACCTTACCGCGAACACCGATACCCGGAGTAAACCACTTTCCAATAGCAAGATTTGCACCGAAAGATTTTCCGTTAGGGAAAACATCAGCGAAATCCTTGCCATAAGGATTCTGTAATGACATGTCAACACCAACTTGGATATACCAGTTGCTCCAGAATGAGTTTGTAGCAACAGTGTACTTTGAAGGAGTTTCAATTGAGGTAGTCTGTGCATTAGCAGCAGTACCCAGACCGGCAAAAGCCAGCGCAATCATTAACTTTTTCATAAATACTTTTTTAAATAAAACAATAATTCCAATTATTTTCAATACTATACATAAAGAACAATTATAAAACGATTATGTTCACAGCATATCCATTTATATTTAATTGTCCCCTTTCTCCAAACAAACGGCAATGACACAACTCTATATCAAATTATCCGCACTTTCATATCAAAGTTTATTAAATGCCGTCTTATTTTGAAAATTAGTGCAAAAATAAGGTTTTTATTTTATAAAGAGCAATAAAATCAAGAAATATTTATATATCAGACATTTTTAGTCAGAGAAAATCCTGCATTATTATATGAAAACACACAAAGAAAAGAGACAAGGCATTCGTCACCCTACATAAAAGCGTCAATATTACACAAAATGCGACTCACACAAACAGGATTTCTTCATAATGCAAAAAGGGGGATGCCGAATGAGCATCCCCTCTCTTTATAATATGAACTGAAAATTCCGACATAAAGCCACACATGGCTCATACGCAGGAAATTACTCTGCGCGAAGTGTATAACGCTTGAAATCAGTAACAGTAAGGTCCTTGTCAACGCTCTGGAGATACTGAGCAACAGACACCTTGCTGTCATCGATATAAGCCTGATTAAGAAGGCAAACCTCCTTATAGTACTTATTGAGACGTCCCTGTGCAATCATCTCAATCTTCTTATCGTTGAGACTCTCACGTGCAGAAACACTTACAGTTGCAATAATCTCGCGTGCCTGATTAGCCTGTTCCTCAGTGATATAGCCTTTTGTTGTATTAGATGTGATATGATCTTCGCTATCAACATGGTTAGGGTTGATACCAGCCTTCTTGATAGCCACTTCAACAGCCTTCTTCACTTCGTCTTCCTTAGTCTTCTCAATGATAGACTTCAGCTCTGCAGCCTTAGCCTCATCAGAGATAGCAGACTCATCGAGTGCAATCGGAGACATAGCAGCAATCTGCATAGCCACATTCTTGCCTACCGCACCATCAGCAGCCTTGTTGAGAGCTACAAGAGCGCAAAGGAAGTTGCCGTTCATGTGGTTGTAAGCGATAACCTGCTCACCTTCCACTGTTGCATAACCGTCAAGCTCCATCTTCTCGCCAGTAACACCAGAACGGTTTACTACAGCGTCAGCCACTGTTGCGCCATCGATAACAAGTGCCTTAACTTCATCGAGAGTTTTGCACTTGTTTACCAAAGCAGCATCGATGATAGTGTTTGCAAGTGCCACGAAGTCTGCATTCTTTGCAACGAAGTCAGTCTCACACTTAAGAGCAATCATTACACCGAAGTTGCCATCTACCTTAGCAAGTACACAGCCTTCAGCAGCCTCACGGTCAGAACGCTTTGCAGCCACAAGCTGTCCCTTCTTGCGAAGGATTTCCATTGCAGCCTCCATATCTCCGTTAGCCTCTGTAAGAGCTTTCTTACAGTCCATAAGACCAGCCTGTGTCTTCTGACGGAGTTTATTGATTTCTGTTAATGTAATAGCCATTGTTTATTCTTTTAGTAGATAAGCAAACAAGTTGACAAGCAGCTGCGTGGTACAATGCGGAAAAGCATCGCCCGAAATCCGGCAGGCAGCTTGTCAACCGGCTCACCCGTTTATTATTCGTTTACTTCTTCTTCCTTTGTTTCAGCCTCTACAGCCGGAGCGTCAACCTGCTTTTCAGCACGTGCCTTGCTACGGTTTCTGCGTGGCTTTGCCTCGCCTTCGCCAGCAGCTTCCATATCAACCTTCTCAGCCTTACGTTCCTCTATACCCTCAGCAATAGCAGAGCAGCAAGCGTCCATGATGATTTCGATAGACTTAGTTGCGTCATCGTTTGCAGGGATAACGAAGTCGATATTATTTGGATTTGAGTTTGTATCCACGATACCGAAAACAGGAATACCGAGACGGTTAGCCTCACGAACAGCAATGTTTTCCTTCATTACGTCAACAACGAACAATGCAGCCGGCAGACGTGAAAGGTCAGCAATTGAACCGAGGTTCTTTTCAAGCTTTGCACGCTTACGACGAATCTGCAAGTTCTCACGCTTTGAAAGCTTGTCGTATGTACCGTCAGCAATGAGCTTGTCGATATTAGCCATTTTCTTTACAGCCTTACGGATTGTAGGGAAGTTGGTAAGCATACCGCCCGGCCAACGCTCGATAACGTAAGGCATTGTGATTGATGCAGCTTTCTCTGCAACAACTTCCTTAGCCTGTTTCTTAGTAGCAACAAATAAGATTTTCTTTCCGCTCTTTGCAATCTGCTTGAGAGCTTCTGCTGCAACGTCAATCTTTGCAACAGTCTTGTGTAAGTCGATAATATGTATGCCGTTACGCTCCATGAAGATATAAGGAGCCATAGCCGGATTCCACTTTCTTTTGAGGTGACCAAAATGGCAACCTGCTTCGAGCAATGTATCAAAACTTGTTCTTGACATATTTATTCTTTTGTTTAATCGCCGGAACAAAATCCGGCAGTAATGTTTACTTTCTTTTTAGTTTTAGTTAAAAACCAACCGCAAAGTAATCTCCTGCTATATAGATAGAGGGAAAGTCGATGCGATTTAGATGCTAAACGATATATCCGTGATAATGCCCGAATATTAACGCTTACTGAACTGGAACTTACGACGTGCCTTCGGCTGTCCCGGCTTCTTACGCTCAACGACACGTGAGTCGCGAGTAATGAATCCTTCTGCGCGAAGAGCCTTCTTGTCCTCAGCATTTACCTTTACAAGTGCGCGTGCAATAGCCAGACGAAGAGCCTGAGACTGTCCTGTATAGCCGCCACCATAGAGGTTTACCTTAATATCATACTTCTCAGCCACATTAAGAAGGTTAAGCGGCTGCTTAACAACAAACTGAATCAATTCAGAAGGAAAATAATCCTTAAGGTCACGCTTGTTGATAGTAATCTTTCCTGTGCCTTCAGTCATATAGATGCGCGCAACAGCACTCTTACGGCGGCCCAATGCGTTTATTACTTCCATATTTTAATTATTTTAGCAGGTTAATATCAATTGTCTTAGGGCTTTGTGCCTCATGTTTGTGCTCACTTCCGACATATACATAAAGGTTCTTGAGAACTTTTGCACCGAGACGACCCTTAGGGAGCATACCCTTTACAGCGTGACGGATAATTCTCTCATAACCCTGATATCTCTTCGTGAAGTCTGCATAAGTAACTCTGTGCTGACCACTTGGGTAACCTGAGAAAGTAATATACTCTTTCTGTGTAGCCTTGTTACCTGTCACTACAATCTTGTCTGCATTGATGATAATCACGTTGTCACCACAGTCCTGATTTGGTGTGAAACAAGGCTTGTACTTACCGCGAAGTATCTTCGCAACCTTTGCACTAAGACGTCCGAGAACCTGACCTTCTGCGTCAACGACAACCCACTCTTTCTTTGCTTCCTCTTTAGTAGCAAAATGGGTCTTGAAACTTAAAGTGTTCATTCCTTAAATCTTGATTTGTTTTTTTCTACTAATTGTTTTTATTACTTTTTTCAGTGATTCACAGACCGTGTTCCCGGCTAATAGGATTTCACTATCTACACACTGAGACGGAGACGGTTTTCCGCCTCCTGATAATAATCGGCTTGCAAAAGTACACATTTTACATGACATGACCATCATTTTTAATAAACTTTTTAAAATAAGAGTCTCTACTAATCAAATATTAGTCCCTCGTTTCTTTTTGTGGACAGAACTAAAGCCCCGCACAAGTGCACTATATTGCACAATTATTTGGTTTGTCAGCAAACATTCCTTATTTTTGCGCACAAAGTGAAATATATTGCACTATGAAGTATGGTAACTTAATAAAAGAACGCAGAGCCGTATTGGGATTAACCCAACAAGACCTCTCAGATTACACAGGTCTCAGCTTGCGTATAATCAAAAGCATTGAGGGCGAAAAAGGAAACCCATCATTGAAGACTCTGGAGAAAATAGCAGAAATTCTCGGATTGGAAATTATTATAAAAGTAAAAATTATTAACGAATGAGACAAGCATTAGTATTATCGAACAAAGTTGTTGCCGGCATATTGACCGAGACTGATGATATGCATTATATATTCAAGTATAATGATGAGTATCTAATCAACCCGGAACTTCGAGCCATTTCATTAGCATTTCCAAAGCGCAAAGAGGAATACATTTCCGATGAATTATTCCCCTTCTTTTTCAACATGCTTTCAGAAGGAGCAAACAAAGCCATCCAATGCATGACATTAAAGATTGACGAGAAGGATTCATTTGGATTATTATTAGCAACAGCAAAGCACGATACAATCGGAGCTATAACAATAGAAAAATTATGAAAACAATAAATGTTTGCCCCGGCACTCTTGCTCCGGGATTCAATACATACAGTCCACTTTGCCTACACAAAGTATTTGGAGGCAAAAAAGTAAATCACATCTTGGACTTTTCTATTGAAGATAGTAGAGAGGATATTATTGCATCTATGAATAAAATATCCATCTCCGGAGCGCAAGAGAAAATATCAGCTGTAATCAAAAAGGGTAAAATAATTCTTACTCCGGATGGAGAGTCTGGTCGTTATATCATTAAGCCTATACCCGATTACAAACACCTCCGTTTCAGAAACAATATTCCTGCAAACGAACATCTGACCATGCAGATTGCAAACCAGATATATAAAATCAACACAGCAGCAAATGCCCTTGTTCTTTTTGCTGACGGTCATCCGGCTTATATAACTAAGAGATTTGATTACAAAACGGACGGTTCTAAAATTAAGCAAGATGATTTTGCGTCTATTGCAGGAAAAACAGAGAGAAATGGTGGAAAAGATTTCAAATATTCGGGCAGCTATGAGGATATAGCGAAATTGTTGCGACAGAATGTTTCAGCATGGCAAGTAGAAATAGTAAAATTCTTTACACTTGTTGTATTCAATTATTTATTCAGCAATGGCGATGCACACTTAAAAAACTTTTCACTACAAGAGACCAATGACGGAGACTATATACTGGCTCCTGCATACGACCTGATGAACACCTCTATACATATTAACGATGGAGACTTTGCATTACAAGACGGACTGATTCCAAAATCAGAATATTCTGATGTATATTCTAAGACTTTACATCCATGTAAAGACGACTTCAAATCCTTCGGAACTCGTATAGGTGTACCACTTAAGAAGCTTTCTTCTATCATAGAGATGTTTGCCACCGAGCAACCCAAGGTGTATGAATTCATCGAAAATTCATTTCTGGAGAAGAAAATTAAACGCATATACAAACAATCCTATATAGAACGATTGCACCGTTTTCAAAGAAGTGACAGATAAAAAGTTGTTTTAACTTTATTTGTTTTATATGAGTGTATTCACTGGCTACTCATGCTTGTTCAAGCGCATAGCGACGGAGAAGTCTGTGAGTACATCCACTTAAATTTCAAAAATTATGTCAATACGACTACAAAAGCCTATAAAATCATACTTGAAGGTCGTTTCTTTATTCTGACACTTTGATTTTCGCCCTTGCCCGAAAATTAACAATTAAAACATTTATTCACATTCTCAAAATTTTATCTATTTTCACTAATACACTATAAATCAACAAGATAGTATCTTACAAAAAGGCATCAGTTTTACCTTAAAAACTGACACCTACGATTAAAACAGCAAACACCTGATTTACTGCATGTTAGCTTTTAAAACACTTGATTCATATCAATTTTTATTTCCCTTGCCTGTTTTTGTACAGATTTTTGGGCAAGCAGAGAATTTTACATCCATTAACACAAAATCCTGTATTCAGCATTTTTTATTCCTATCCCAAGAGTTTTTTCAGCGACAGTGCGCTGAAAATTTCTCCAAACTACTAAGTTTTAAAAATTGCAGCGCACAGCAAATAAAATTACAGTGCGCCGTGAAGAAAATTACAGTGCGCTGAAAATTTGAAAACTTAGTACTTTTTTCCAGACGCTTTTCGCCGGAAATAAATAAATGTAAAAGAATCGTTCCAAAACGAAACACTATTTCACATTTGAGAGTGGCTTTCAGAAATTTCAAAAATAAGCGTATTTTTCAACGAAACTTCCTCTCGCTCGGAAAAAGCCCGAAAAATCGCGTTTTTTTTGATTTAGAATGTTAAAATTTTGAGGTAGCAAAAAGATAGATAATAAGTCATTTTAGTTTCAGATTGTTTTATTTTTTGAGCAATTTAGTAACATACACATTGTAGCAAAACAGTCTTTTGTTTGTCAAAATTATGCAGCAACTTTAGACGGAAGTATCAGCTGAAAGCATCTGTATTTCAAATAAAAAAATCAAATTGGTTCTTTTGTTTAAATAATAATTCATTACTTTTGCAAGGAAAATACAGTCAAAGAGAAAGAAAAACCAAACAAAATAATTATCTTATCATGAAAACCAAGATTCTATTTACAATTGCCATGATTACCTCCTTGGCAACCTTTGCCAAAGACAAAGTGCTGAACAGACCTGCGTTTGCAGACGGAGGAATGTATTTTTGCCCTAAGACGGTGATAATGGGAAAGACATCCACTGTTATCGGCTTCAAGATATGGAGGAGTGGCGATAGCTGGACTCTGGACAGCGAATCTCATCTTGTGGCTGAAGGGAAGACATATCGCATGACCAAAGCCATCGTCTATACACGCTCGGCAGACGGAAAGGTTAAAAGTAGCGAACCGCTTAATCCATCGACACATTATTCATGGGAAAGTGACTCTGTAAGTGCAGAGTTTGAACCGCTCGCCCCCAAAGTCAAAATATTTGACTTCATTGAAACCGAGACGTCAAGTTTCAACGTATATGGCATCCGTCTGGACGGTAAGTGCTATCCTTTCGTTTTGGACAAACCGAAACCATATCCTCACTCCTCGGACGAACCGCTGTGCGCCATAGAACCTAAATATGGAAAAGCCCAATATACCTGTAACGTGTATAAGCATGACGGCACAGTAATTTATGCAAGTATGTTCGGTCTGAACAACTGTTTTTCAGAAGACATGTACTTTGGTTTTACCGATAACAGTTACCAAATTGAAGCGAGTCGCACCTATTTCGCTGGGGTGGCAGCCCCCTACCCTTTCCATCAATTCAGAATCATGATGATTCCCGGCTACGAGACTACGGTTTCTGTAGATGCTACTGCATACACGGCATCTTTTGCAGGAGCAAGCAAGAAAGCCATTCCAACACATAGGATTATTCAGTTCGAAGGTCCCATTGCCGACCTTCAGCAAACGCGTTATGATGAAAGAGAATTGTACTATCAATTTGCCGGATTGTCCCCCGACACGCTTTGGGACGTATTGCAGAAGAAAATTCGTGATATAGAAAAGACCAAAAGATACTCGCGCAGACAGAAAGAGTTTGGCCGCCTATGGGCAGAAAACAATTACCTAATACATTATATGAATTATGTAGCAAAGGGCACGGCAAAGATACAGGACAACCATGCTGCTGATTTGGCGATACTCAAAGACGGACGTTCATTCTATTTTATCAATGACGACAAGTATCTTGACTATGCCCATGCCAACCATATAGATGGAGTTGTGACCGAATGGATGGAAGGTTTTGCAAAAGCCATGAGTCTGGCAAAGCGCATCCGAGGTCTTGAAGTGATGCCGGAAGCAGCCTTCGACACCATTCCGCAGTATTTCCAAAAAGAGTTGAGGGACATGAATGACTCTACGCGCGTGGCAATAGAGCGGCTTCGCAGTACCGCCAACGAGGTGAAGGTGATGGACACACCCGACTGTACAGGCGAGGAATTCATTGACAGGGTGGTGAGTGAGAACCCGGACATGGTACTTTTCTTTGATTTCTGGGCTACATGGTGCGGACCTTGCATGAATGGTATCAGGGCTATGGAACCTCTGAAGGCTGAATGGGTCGGTCGCCCTATACGGTTTGTATATGTCACTAATGAGTCAAGTCCTTCCCACCAATGGACGAAACAGATTGCCTCCATGCCGGGCATCCATTACCGTCTGCCTAATGAAATATGGAATGCAATCCCTAATCTCAACGGCATTCCTCAATATTATATCTATGACAGACAAGGCAAGCGTTTTTACGAGAAAACCGGTTTTCGTGAGATTGCTCCGTTGAAACAGAAAATTGACGAAGCACTGAGCAAATAACAATAATAACGATAGCCCACACGCTGTATTCTTCTACAGTTTGTGGGCTATTTAGTTTTCTTATCTTCCCCTTACAACTGCTAAAAATAAGTATTTTAACTCCAATTATTCGTCATACGGCAAGATTGAAAGGTAATATTTTTGTTCAGTATGCAACATTGACTATTTTTGCAGTTGAAAAATCAAAGGTAAAAATGATGCTGATTTACATTATCAAATCTGTATTAGATTAATGATTGTAAATCTTCTAAAAAAACAATATCACTATGAAAATTGGTAACATAATGAGATTCCCGATGCTGATAGCAGCAATGACTATTGCACTTTGTGCCGGAGCACAAGCAAAATATGAAAGGCTTACAAACTTGCCTGCCATATATATAAGAACATACAACAATGTAGCCATCACAAGCAAGACCACATACGTGCTTGCCACAATGTGGTATGTGGATGAGAATGACAAAGTGACTCAATATGATTCGCTGGAAATTCGAGGACGCGGCAATTCCACATGGAATCTTGCCAAAAAGCCGTACAAGCTGAAATTCCATGTAAAAGAAAAATTTCTCGGGAATGAACATGCCAATGCCAAAAAGTGGACATTAATCGCCAATGCCGGTGACAAGACACTCATACGCAATGCCATCACTTCGTTGTTGGGTGAATATACTGGACTTCCGTTCAATCCGGCAGCAAAATTCGTTGACCTGACTCTGAACGGCAGATATGTGGGCAACTATCAGATAAGCGACCAAATAGAAGTGAAAAAGAAGCGTGTCCACATCACAGAACAGGACTATCCGCTGACCGAAACAAGCGATATTACCGGAGGTTATCTGCTTGAGGTAGATGGTTTTCACGACGGTAACTGCTTTACAACGTCCAAAGGACGGGTGGGAATCCGCATTCATTATCCGGAAGACGAGGAAATAGCTGCCACACAGAACCAATATATACGCACTTATATCAACAACTTTGAGACTGCACTCATGGGCAATGACTACACGGATGCAGAGAAGGGATACAGACACTGGGTTGATTCCATATCACTTGCCAACTGGTACATAGCTACAGAAGTAAGTGCAAACATCGACGGATTCTACAGTACCTATTTCTACAAGAACTGTCAGGACTCCCTGATATATTGGGGACCATTGTGGGATTATGACATTGCATACGGCAACGACACACGAAAGGGAGATACAAGTCGCAGCCTGATGACCGATGTAGGATATGGAGACACACGGACATGGATGAACAGGATGTGGGGAGATCCGTGGTTCGCCAACCTCATCAACCGCCGCTACCGTGAACTTGTCAATGGAGGTATGGAGGAATATCTCATTCACAAAATTGACAGTCTGACGGAACTCATACAAGAATCACAGGATTTGAACTACCAGAAATGGGGTATAGACCGCAGAATGTATAACGAGCGTGTGCTGTATTCTTCATACGACCAATATGTCGATGACTTGAAAGAATTCATATCCGTACATATAGACTATCTGCAAACAGCCTTCCGAAGCAAGAGGCCGGCAGGACCTACACCGGAGTTTGTGGCAGAAAACTATTACTACAGATTTACAAATGCCAATACCACCAAAGCCATCGACATTGCAGGACAAAGCGAAGAGGCTGGTGCAGGAATATGCACATGGAGCAACATTAAAGGGCGTGAAAGCGAAGACTGGGTTATAACTCCTGTCGGCGAATATTTCCATATCACCAACCGAAAGGGAGGAATGGCATTGAACGACCCTACTATGGGCAGCGTGGGGCCGACAATAAACGTCGGCACACAGTTGAACACAGCAGAGCCAGACACACTGGACGACAGGCAGCTATGGCTTATCACTCCGCAAGGAACAGCAGGATATTACAACCTCACAAACAAGTACAGTCAGCACACAGCAAACCTGAACGGTGGAAACTCCGCCGACGGCACACAAGTGTTGAGCTACACTACAGACGGAAAGAACAGCACAAGCCTCAACCGTTTGTGGTATATCATACCGGGAGAAGAGTTGCCGTTCACTGAGCCGGAAGAACCGGATGCCATCGCAGACATCGAACCGGAAGAATATGCACTGGCATACAATGCTGATACACAAACACTCCACTTCGGTTCTGAAACACCGGAAGCACTTGTATTCATCGCCAATGTTTTCGATGCCAACGGACGCAAAGTCTGCACTTTCCGCGCAGACGAGACATGCTCTGTGGCAGAATTGCCAAAAGGTGTATATATCGTATCATGGAATTTCGGCAGTAAAGTCCGCTCTGCTAAGTTTATAAAATAACATGGATAAAGGACAAAGATACAATGAGTTCGGGCAGTGGCTCAAAGCCAAGCTCGGAATGAAGGTTCAGAAAATATCCATCAACGCAGGTTTCACATGTCCGAACCGCGACGGCAGTGTCGGAATTGGCGGATGCACGTATTGCAATAATCAGACATTCAATCCTTCATACTGCCACACGGAAAAATCCGTAACGCAGCAACTGGAAGAAGGCAAGCAGTTCTTTTCAAGGAAATATCCGGAAATGAAATATCTTGCCTACTTTCAGGCATATACAAACACATACGGCACGCTATCGGAACTGAAACGCAAATATGAAGAGGCATTGAATGTAGATGGAGTGATAGGGATTGTTATAGGTACGCGCCCTGACTGTATGCCTGATGCCCTGCTTGACTACCTTGAAGAGCTCAACAGACGCACTTTCCTTATTGTGGAATATGGAATAGAAAGTACGGACGACAAAGTTCTGCAACGCATCAACAGAGGACACGACTTTGCATGTACGGCTGATGCCGTCCGTCGTACCCATGAGCACGGAATACTCACTGGAGGACATATCATATTGGGCTTGCCGGGAGAATCTCACGAAAGCCTCATGAAAACAGCCGAGACCTTGTCGTCCCTGCCGCTTGACACATTGAAAATACATCAGTTACAGCTTATTCGCGGCACACGTATGGCAGAAGAATATTTTGCCACCCCTTCCGACTTCCATTTGTTCACTGTAGATGAATATATAGACACGGTTATAGACTTCATCGAGCACCTGCGTCCGGACATTATACTTGAACGGTTTGTGTCACAATCCCCCGCCTCACTGCTTGCTGTTCCCGGATGGGGATTGAAGAACTACGAGTTCGTAGAAAAAGTGCGTCGGAGAATGGAAGAAAGAGATGCGCGTCAAGGCAAACTCTTCAAGACTGAATTTTGTCAAAACTGACAAAATGTAACCTCAGCGAATAAAAACTCCATAAAATTTTGTAGTAGGTAAACTATTTTCTAATTTTGCAAGTACAAAACATTTACAAAATGTCATACTAACTATAAAATTATATACTATGGACATCAAGAAAATCATGACCCATCTTGAGGCCAAACATCCCGGAGAATCAGAATATCTTCAGGCTGTTCATGAAGTGCTTCTATCAATAGAAGAAGTTTATAACCAGCATCCCGAATTTGAAAAAGCCAAACTTATAGAAAGACTTGTCGAACCGGAAAGAATTATCACTTTCAGAGTTCCGTGGGTTGACGACAAAGGAGAAGTACAGGTAAACTTGGGCTACCGTGTACAGTTCAACAGTGCTATCGGCCCATACAAAGGAGGTCTGCGCTTCCATGCCTCTGTCAATCTTTCCATCTTGAAGTTCCTTGGCTTCGAACAGACTTTCAAAAATGCCCTCACTACTCTGCCTATGGGTGGAGGAAAAGGCGGCTCCGACTTTTCGCCTCGCGGAAAAAGCGATGCAGAAATCATGCGTTTCTGCCAGGCTTTCATGAATGAGCTATTCCGCTATATCGGTCCGGAAATAGATGTACCGGCAGGAGACATAGGTGTAGGCGCACGTGAAGTAGGCTATCTGTTCGGACAGTACAAGAAACTTACTCGTGACTGGAGCGGTGTGCTGACAGGAAAAGGACTTGAATTTGGCGGCAGCCTTGTCCGTCCGGAAGCAACAGGTTTCGGAGGTCTCTACTTCGTAAGAGAAATGCTTGCAGACAAAGGCATTGACATAAAAGGCAAGACAGTGGCAATCAGCGGATTCGGGAACGTGGCATGGGGTGCAGCCCGTAAAGCCACAGAAATGGGTGCGAAAGTGATTACCATTTCTGGACCTGATGGTTACATTTACGACGAAGCAGGAATCAGCGGCGAGAAAATCGACTATATGCTTGAACTGCGCGCAAGCGGAAACGACATCTGCGAGCCGTATGCAGAAGAATTTGCCGGTGCAAAGTTTGTGGCAGGCAGACGTCCGTGGGAAGTAAAATGTGATATCGCCCTGCCTTGTGCGACTCAGAACGAACTCAACGGTGAAGATGCCAAGCAACTTATTGCAAACGGTTGTATCTGTGTAGGCGAGATTTCCAACATGGGATGCACTCCGGAAGCAATCGACACATTCATAGAACATGAAATGTTGTATGCTCCGGGCAAAGCTGTCAATGCGGGAGGTGTGGCAACTTCAGGACTTGAAATGAGCCAGAATGCCATGCATCTCAGTTGGTCGGCAGAAGAAGTGGATGCCAAACTTCACGGAATCATGCACAACATACATGAACAGTGCGTGAAATATGGTCGCCAGCCAAACGGCTATATCAACTATGTGAAAGGTGCCAACGTAGCGGGCTTCATGAAAGTAGCCAAAGCCATGATGGCACAAGGAATTGTTTAAATTCAATAAAGCGGCGAGATTGTAAAGTTATAAGGTTCTATGAGGGATAATAATCTGTTTATCCCATTTATATTTAACACCTTATAATTTTACAATCTCGCTATTTTCTTTCTCTTTTCAAAACAGTAATATTGGTATTTTTATCTGTTATTTGTGTAACAGCATTGCAAAACGGACGATGTAATTTTGCACCATGAAAACAGACTAAAGCAATAACCTTCAATATTACAGACCATGATGAAAGAGGTACAGACTACTCAGAGAAACATTCTGCTTTTGAGCAGCGATAAAAAGAGCGGCGAAAGTTTCTACCAACATTTCATAAAAAACGGATACTCGTGCGGCAGATATACAGATGAAGTACCCATCCGGAAAATATTGACAGAAAACCACTATGACATCTGTGTGCTTAACATACAGCCGAATGCCTATCTTGGGATAGATACTATAAGTGAGATACGTCTGATTTCTCCTGATATTCCCATTATCATGACAAGTTCTGTCTTTTCCGCAGAGGATATTGCAGAAGCTTACAGAGCGGGAATAGACGATTACATGACTCTGCCGCTTGACTATAAAGAGCTTATTTTCAGAATCAAAGCAATACTTCACAGGTCGAAGACACTGACAGACGACAAGACTGCCGCCATCAGATTAGGCAAATTCATTTTTATCCCCAACAGGAGACAACTCCTTTTCAATGAACAGTCAACCATCCTGACAAATAAAGAAAGCGAACTGCTCTCCATGTTTTGCAGCTTTGCAAACAGCATACTCCCACGCAGTCATGCATTAATCAAACTATGGAAGTGCGACACTTACTTCAATGCACGTTCAATGGACGTGTATGTATCAAAGCTTCGCAAACATTTAAGTAAAGACCCGGACATTTCGATTATCAACATACACGGGAAAGGATTCAGAATGGTGGTTCCTAACATCCAAACAATAGCACAAGACAACTAAATAAAACAAGGTTCCAATGAATTAAATACTATCAACTCCAATCTTAACCTCTTTATTTACAAATCAGGAAGAGAATCTTCATTCAAATCCGAAAAGCCCTCTTAAAAACCAGAAACCGGTTTTTAAGAGGGCTTTCTATCCATGTATATTTACACAGTCCAAATCCACACCACACATTTGCCATGCGTTTCCACTATTCGAGCTTCCGCTCCACTCTCGGTTTAAAACGTGCTTCATAACCAAGCTTGCCCAACAGCTCAGACAAGGCTTCCTCAGCATACCGCTCAGCCTTTTTTCGATTCGCATCCGTATCGAAACGTCTGCGAATCTGACGTTCCACTTTTGCCTTCAACCCATTGGTGTTGGGTAGTTCCTTTATCCAGTAATCCTCATCATCAGAAATGAAAGGAGAACTTTGAGTTGATGCCGTATATTCAACAGAAGGCATTTCTACAATCATCACATTGAGCGTATCAGGCACATAACGCACCTTATCGAGGTCAATCCTGTAACTGATTTTCTGGCGCAAAATCTGTATGCACGAATGCTTTTCCGGCAATATGCCGAGATGCATTTCCGTGCGACGCTCTATCGTGTAGTCCTCGACAAGGGAAGTACACACATACAATTCGCCCTTTGGCCGTATATCCTCTATTTGAATCGGAGTATCTTCAATCACAATCTCCGGACGCTTTTCATCGGAAGAGCTGCACTGCCCCACCACAACCGCAACCACAATCATCACCAGAACCACAGCAATCATGGCAATTGTCAACTTCCACTTTGCCACCGCCACGTTCCGCATCATGCGCAGAAAACGATTCGGAGTTCCGAATGTCTTTTTCTTTTCCGTATTTTTTTCTTCCATATCATGCAGATAATATCAAACACACCTTTTTTTATTTCACATTCTCATGGGTAATCACCGTAGCAGACTTGAAGCCAAGGCTGCGAATAATGGAATCGAACAGTATCTGAGCATTCCGCTTCACATCGTCACCAATCACACCGGTCAAGTCTTCCTTCAGCACCGCTTCATACCCTTTCCGGCGAATCTCCTCTTCCAGCGCATGTCCGATTTCAGACCGGAGTCCGGTCGAGATACTGACCACAGACCCTTCGTCAATATATGTGTTATAGCTTGCATCAATAATCTTCGGCTTCGGAAGCAATATGACCACTGCAGTACTGTCGTCCGTCAGCTTGATATCATCAATGTCCAACTCAGCCAAGTCATATCCATATTTAATATGCACCTCTATAGGAATAATACATTTACGCTCCCCATATTTCCATGTCGATGGATTTTTCCACGAGAAGCGTTCACTTTTGCTCGTATCATAGAGTGCAATCTTGCGCACAGTCACTTCCGTTGTCACAATATCGGCACTTTTTCTGATATGCGCCAATATGTCCTGCGGAGCCAGTTGCCGTTGCTGTTCCGATGCACCGCCGGCAAGCGTCTCGTTTTGCACATCATTGCCGCCGCATCCGCCCAACAGCACAGCGGATACCCAGCAAACAAACAGCAAGACAAACGTACTACAAATCTTTTTCCTCTTACAATCCATATCCTTACATTTTCTTCTTTTATTAACAATCAATCTAACTTTTATGATTTGTTTTCATATAAAAAGTTTACTTTTGTGGCGAAAAAATATAAAAAATACTTGATATGAAGAAATTTCTAACCGTGGCATTATGCTTTTTCGCCACATTTTTCGCCCTCGCTCAAGACATCACACTTGAAGATGTAGTCTATGGAAAATTCAGTCAGCGCAGCATCAGAGGAATACGTCCTTTGGCTGACGGAGAAAGTTATTCACAAATCAGTGCTGATGGCAAGCAAATTCTGCGCTGCTCGTTCAAGACTGGCGAGACCATCGAAACTTTGTTCGATATTTCTACGGCTCGCAACCACAAACTCGAAAGTTTCAGCGGATATATCATGTCGCCGGACGAGAAAACCATCCTTATCGAAACAAACAAGCAGGCAATTTATCGCCGTTCTTACACTGCCGACTATTATATATATAATGTAAAGAACAGAACGCTCGCCCCGTTGTCAAAAGGCGGAGCACAGGAGTGCCCTAAATTCTCTCCCGACGGCAACGTGATTGCCTTTGTGCGTCAGAACAACCTGTTCTTAGTGAAGCTGCTCTACAACAATGCAGAAAGTCAGGTGACCAAAGACGGGGAAATGAATAAGATTCTCAACGGCAAACCGGACTGGGTATATGAAGAAGAATTTGAGTTCAACTGCGCATACGACTTCAGCAGCGACAGCCAGATGCTGGCATGGATCCGTTTCGACGAAACCAATGTGAAGACATTCTCATTCCCGATGTATCAAGGAAGCAATCCTACCATGTCAGAATACAAGCTTTATCCCGGCAACTATGAATACAAATATCCGAAAGCGGGCGAGGACAACTCAAAAGTAAGCGTGCTTACATTCGACATAAAGAGCCGTGTGACCCGCACCATGCAGGTTCCTCTCGATGAAGACGGATATATCCCACGCATACAATTCACTGGCGACAAGGACAAGCTCGCAGTTCTCACGCTCAACCGCCATCAAGACCGTCTGGACATCTATATGGTGAACCCTCGCTCTACTGTAGCCACTCTCGCCGTCCGCGAACAGGCTGACAAATATGTAGATACCAAGCTCTACCACAACATAGACTTCTCACGCGACAAGTTCGTCATTCTCAGTGAACGTGACGGTTATCAACATATCTATCTATATACCATCGGAGGACAACTGGTCAAGCAGTTGACCAAGGGCAACTACGTGGTTACCAACTTCTACGGTACAGATGCCACCGGACAAAACTTCTATTATTCAAGCACCGAAGGCAGTCCGCTCGAACAATATATATATAAGGTAGATACAAAAGGCAAAAAAACACTGCTCACCCACAACAAGGGATTCAATGCCGCCACATTCAGCAAAGGATGCCGCTACTTCCTGAACACATATTCAAACATCACCACTCCTACTGTCACCTCGCTCTACTCTTCCGCAGGAAAAGAATTGAAAGTGCTGGAAGACAATGCAGAACTAAAGAAAAAACTTGCTTCTGTCACTCTCGGCACAGCAGAACTGTTCTCTTTCAAGACACAAGAGGGCATAGAGCTTAACGGATGGATGGTAAAGCCGAAAGACTTCAATGCCAGCAAAAAATATCCGGTACTGATGTACCAGTATAGCGGTCCGGGCAGTCAGGAAGTACACAACTCTTTCGCCAACGGCTTTTACGGCGGACTGATATGGGAACAGCGTCTTGCCCAGAAAGGATATATTGTGGTATGTGTCGATGGACGCGGAACTGGAGGACGCGGAGCCGATTTCCAGAAATGTACTTACATGACAATGGGAGACAAAGAGTCCAAAGACCAAGTTGAAACAGCCATCTACCTTTCTTCTCTTCCGTTCATCGACAAAGAGAGGATTGCCATCTGGGGATGGAGCTTCGGCGGCTTCAACACCATCATGTCCATGTGTGAAGGAAGACCTGTGTTCCGCTGCGGTGTAGCTGTGGCTCCCGTGACCGACTGGAGATTCTACGACAGTGCATACACAGAGAGATACATGCGTACTCCACAGGAGAACTCCGACGGTTATGACATTTCCCCTCTCCATCGTTGCCAGCGTCTCAACGGCGACATCCTGCTGTGCCACGGCTATGCTGACGACAATGTTCATTTTCAGAATATGGCAGAACTCACAGAGCGCATGGTGCAGGAAGGCATACAGTTTGAAAGCCAGTTCTATACCAACAGGAATCACGGCATATATGGCGGGAACACTCGTCGCCACTTGTTCAAACGCATAGAAAACTTCCTCGACAAACATTTGTTGAAATAAGAAAGGTTATTGAACAATGCTTATGGGTACACTCACAGATTTTGTGGGTGTACCCAATTATTTTTATAGAGCACTCTTTCTCAAAAAGAGACAAACATCCTGCAATCTTTTTGTTGTTTGCAAGTGGATGTATTCGGGTGTTTATATGGAAGCTTACAGCTGAACAGTCTGTTGAGTTTCCCCACTGGAACACCTAAAAACCCGTACTTTTGATTTAATGCCCACGTTATCAAAACGCAAGAAATAGCAACAAAAAGAGATAAAATCATACACTTTCGTGTCTTTTTGTTACTTCAAAATTTTAACATTCAAAATCGAAAAAAACGCGATTTTTCGGGCTTTTTCCGAGCGAGAGGAGGTTTCGTTGAAAAATACGCTTATTTTTGAAATTTCTGAAAGCGGCTTTCAAATGTGAAATAGTGTTTCATTTTGGAGCGGTTCTTTTACATTTATTTATCCCCAGCAAAGAACGTCTGGAAAAAAGTAGTAAGTTTTCAAATTTTCAGCGCACTGTTTTTTTCTTCACGGCGCACTGTAATTTTATTTGCTGTGCGCTACAATTTTAAAAACTTAGTAGTTTGGAGAAATTTTCAGCGCGCTGTCGCTGAAAAAACTCTTGGGATTGGAATAAACAATGCTGAACACAGGATTTTGTGTTAACGGATGTAAAATTCTCTGTTTGCCCAAAAATCCGTACAAAAACAGGCAAGGGAAATAAGAATTGACATGAATCAAGTATTTTCAAAGCTAACACACAGTAAATCAAGCATTTACTATTTCAATCAGAAGTATCAGTTTTTAAGGTAAAACTGGCATCTTTTTTCAAAATGTTATTCTGCTGATTTATAGCGCATTAGCAAAAACAGACGATTTTTCCTAAATGTAAACAAATGTTTCAAATGTTAATTTTCGTCGGAAGACGGAAATCAAAGTGTCAAAATCAAGCACAATATCTTAGAAACTGAAACGAACCATTTTCAACAGTCTCTAAAAGTCTATTGAGAAACGAACATACACAGGTAAATGGTCGCTAAAACCATCAGAATACTTGAACCCACGATAGGTACGTTTGGGACGCAAACCGCCATACACAGTATCCTTTTCCAAAAGGAAAGGGAGAGACAAAATGCCGGAAGAGGTATATGAAGTACGGACAGAAGAGGTGCCGGCAAGCAAATTGCCATTGACAAGAATATGGTCTATAACGCTCCACTGATTGCGGTATTTATAAGAACCGGGCTTTCGCCCCGCCATGAGATTATATAAAGAATACGGCATATAATCGCTCACCTTTCCGGCATTCTCCGCCTTCATTACTTTCGTGAAAACGGATGAAGCGGCAGGAGTATTAAAATCGCCCATTATTATAATATAAGGTCTATTGCGTACACGCATTACGGAATCCACATCGGCACATATCCATTCCGCTATTGCAGCTCTGGTCGCATCGCTCCGCAATCCACTCAGTTTCGAAGGCAAATGCACGGCATAAAAATCCAACGTGTCTCCACTGCACACCACTCCGGAAACAAAAAGAACATCCCGGGTGCGCAAATCTATCTTCGGGCGAAGCCGGCGCACCTCAACCGGACGAAAAGTAAACGGTGAATACATCAACGCAATGTCTATGCCGCGAGGGTCGTCCGATTCAGTCATTATATATTTATAGCCAATATGCCGCAATGGAGTACGCGCGGTAAGCCAAGTCATCACACTATCGTTCTCCACTTCCAGAAGACAAACCACATCGACAGGGCGAACTGAGTCTGCCGCCATCACCACTTTGCCAATGTTTTTCAATTTACGGTAGAACCGGGAACGGCTCCATCGCTTACTACTTTCCGGCAGGAACTCATAGTCTTCATATCCTTCATCATGACATGTATCAAACACATTCTCACAATTATAGGACATCACAGTGAACGGAACCTGACTGTCGGCACACATCCAGACAGCCTCCCCCATCATCACACAAAGCCACAAAAGAATTTTATTCACCCACATAAATTCAAAATAAAATTGAGCACAAAATTAGATTGTTTGCTCAAAAATCCAACTCTATGTGTAATAAAATCTTAAAATTAGTGCAGAAAATTGGCTGATAGCCGATAAAATCGTATTTTTGCACGAAATAGTGCTTATAGCGCATGAAAATGTACAATATACACGCACAGGCACATTATCAACAACAGATAAAAACAAAAAACTGAATTTATATAAAAAAAACATTGCAGAAGAATGAATATTTCATTGCAAAACACAGACAAATTGAACGCTGTGCTAACGGCAGTTGTAGAGCCGGCAGACTATGAAGGAAATGTGGCAAAGGCCATCAAGGATTTTAGCAAAAAGGCAAATATGCCGGGATTCCGTCCCGGAAAAGTTCCGGCAGCACTCATAAAGAAGCAGTACGGAAAATCCATCATCGCAGAAGAAGTAAACAAAGTTCTTCAGGAAAGTCTTTACAACTATATCCGCGAAAACAAGGTAAACATGCTTGGTGAACCGCTCCCAATGGTGGAGAACAACGGAATCAACATTGCAGAAGGTGAAACTTTCACATTCAAGTTCGAAATTGCTCTTGCACCGGAATTTGAAGTGGAACTCACAAGCGAAGACAAGCTCAACTATTATAATGTGGAAGTACCTGAAGATATGGTAGAGAACCAAATCATGATGTACCGTCAGCGTGGCGGCAGCTATGACAAGGTTGAGTCTTATCAGGACAACGACATGGTGAAGGGTGTGATTACAGAGCTTGACGAGGCAGGAAATTCTAAAGAAGAAGGTCTGAGCGTAGAAGCAGTTGTCATGTTGCCTAAGTATTTCAAGAACGACGATCAGAAAGCTTTGTTTGCAGAAGCAAAGGTTGGCGACATCATCAAGTTCAACCCTTCTGTTGCATACGACAACAGCGAAGTGGAAATATCTTCATTGCTCAAGATAGAGAAAGAAAAAGTAGCTGACTATAAAGGCTACTTCAACTTCCAGATAAACGAAATCACACGTTTCGTTCCGGGAGAATTGAATCAGGAATTGTTCGATGCCGTATATCCGGGTGGAGAAGTTAAGTCGGAGGAAGAGTTCCGTACAAAAATCAAGGAGGCTATTGTCAACCAGTTCAAGAAGGACAGCGACTATAAGTTCATCCTCGACTTGAGAAACTATCTTAAGGAAAAGGTCGGCGCATTGGAGTTCCCAGACGAGAAACTCAAGCGTATCTTGCTTGCCAACGCAAAGGACGCATCTAAAGTGGAAGAGAACTATGCTAAAAACATTGAAGAACTCACTTGGCACCTCATCAAGGAGAAGCTTGTTGAACAGACAGGCATCAAGGTTGACGACAACGATGTGATAGAAATGGGCAAGGAAGTGACAAGAATGCAGTTTGCTCAGTATGGTATGCTCAACATCCCGGAGGAATATCTTGACAATTCCGTAAAGGAAATGATGAAGAAGAAAGAGACTGTGGATAACCTGATTGACAGATGTATAGAAGTCAAGTTGGGTGCTGCGCTCAAAGAAAAGGTGACACTCGAAGAGAAGAATGTGACTGTTGACGAATTTAACAAAATGTTCGAATAAACAGCAACCATAAGGGACGAATAAACATTCAACATTAAAAAACCTAAAAAGTCGCAAGTATGACCTTATACTTGCGACTTTTTTATATCTTTGCCGCTCAAAACAATAAAAGCAAGACAATTATGATAGACGATTTTAAGAAATATGCCACAAAGCATATCGGAATGAACAGTATGGTGCTTGATGACGTAATCAAATTACAAGCCGGCTACCTCAATCCCTACATTCTTGAAGAACGTCAGCTAAATGTAACACAACTTGACGTTTTTTCACGCCTGATGATGGACCGCATCATTTTTCTCGGCACTCAGATAGATGACTATACCGCTAACACGCTGCAAGCCCAGCTGCTCTATCTCGACTCTGTTGACAACAGTAAGGACATCAGTATATACATAAACTCTCCGGGCGGAAGTGTAAGTGCCGGCCTGGGCATATACGACACCATGCAGTTCATAAACAGCGATGTGCAGACAATATGCACAGGCATGGCAGCATCAATGGCGGCCGTACTCCTCGTGGCTGGTCAGGAAGGCAAGCGTTCTGCTCTTCCGCACAGCCGTGTCATGATTCACCAGCCAATGGGAGGAGCACAGGGACAGGCCAGTGACATAGAAATTACAGCACGCGAGATACAGAAGTTGAAGAAAGAACTTTATACCATCATTGCAGAACATTCACACCAGCCTTTCGACAAGGTATGGCAAGACAGTGACCGCGATTATTGGATGACAGCCACCGAAGCAAAAGAATATGGTATGATAGACGAAGTATTGGCAAGAAAGAAATAAGACGGAAATGAAGGAATATAGAAAATGTTCTTTTTGCGGACGTGCTGAGAAAGATGTAAACCTACTTATTTCCGGCATCAACGGAAATATATGTGACGAATGTATCCAGCAGGCAAATGAGATACTGCGCGAGAACATGAAAACGACCCAAGCTTTCAGTCTTGACAAACTGCCCAAGCCTAAAGAAATAAAGGAGTACCTCGACAAATACGTTATCGGACAGGATGATGCAAAAAAGGCTATGGCTGTGGCTGTATATAACCATTATAAAAGGTTGAAGAATCCGGGAAGCGACGATGACGTAGAACTGGAGAAATCCAATATCATCATGGTCGGAAGTACGGGTACGGGAAAGACACTGCTTGCTCGTACTATCGCCAAGCTGTTGGTTGTGCCATTCACCATTGTTGATGCCACAGTTCTGACAGAAGCCGGATATGTGGGAGAAGATGTTGAAAGCATTTTATCGCGCCTGTTGCAAGTGGCAGACTACGATGTGGCCGCAGCCGAAAGAGGTATTGTGTTCATCGACGAGATAGATAAGATAGCGCGCAAAAGCGACAATCCTTCTATCACACGTGATGTCAGCGGAGAAGGTGTGCAACAAGGACTGCTCAAACTGCTTGAAGGCTCTATTATCAATGTCCCGCCACAGGGAGGACGCAAACATCCTGAACAGAAATTTATTCAGGTGAACACCAAGAATATCCTCTTCATTTGCGGAGGAGCATTCGACGGCATAGAAAAGCGTATTGCCCAAAGGCTCAACACTCACGTTGTGGGATACGGAGCATCAAGAAACAGTGCACAGATAAACAAGGCAAACATGATGCAATATATAGCGCCAATGGACTTAAAATCTTTCGGACTTATTCCGGAAATCATCGGTCGTATGCCTATACTTACTCATCTTGAGCCACTGGACAGAGCTGCACTGCGCTCAATACTGACAGAGCCGAAGAACTCCATCATCAAACAATATATAAAGATGTTTGAGCTTGACGGTGTAGCACTTTCATTTGACGACGACGTACTCGAATACATTGTTGACAAGGCTGTTGAATACCGTCTTGGAGCGCGTGGACTACGTTCCATCGTTGAAGCTATCATGATGGAACCTATGTATGAAATTCCATCCAAACGCATCAAATCGTATCGAGTGAATATTGACTTTGCCAAAAAACAAATAGAAAAGGCAAATATGGAAGTTCTCAAAGAAAGAGAAGAATAAAAAAGATAACAGAAATAAAAATACGGCTTTTTCCGAAAAAAAATGCACCGAAATATTTGCGGATTTAAGATTCGTATATAACTTTGTTACGAGCAAACAAACGTTTATAACCGGAAAGAATTATGAAGGCGCATAAATCACTGAAAGAATCACTGAAATTTTATTTCGGATTTGACACATTCAAGGGAGATCAGGAAGCAATAATCAATTGTCTTCTTGAAAAGAAGGATGTCTTTGTCCTTATGCCGACCGGAGGAGGAAAATCACTGTGCTATCAGCTGCCAGCCTTACTGATGGAGGGAACAGCTATTGTCATTTCTCCTCTCATCGCCTTGATGAAGAATCAAGTTGACGCAATAAAAAACATAAGTGAAGAAGACAGTATTGCCCATTTCATAAACTCTTCGCTCAACAAAGCTTGTATCGAACAAGTGAAATCCGATATAGTTGCCGGTCGTACAAAACTATTGTATGTTGCTCCTGAGTCGTTGACAAAAGAAGAATACATAGAATTTCTTCGTACCATCAAAATCTCATTCTATGCCATTGACGAAGCTCACTGCATATCGGAATGGGGACACGATTTCAGACCGGAGTACAGGCGCATACGTCCTATCATCAACGAAATAGGCAATGCTCCTGTTATCGCCCTGACTGCTACCGCTACAGATAAAGTACGTGGAGACATAAAGAAAAACTTGGGCATCACAGCAGCCACGGAATTCAAGTCGTCTTTCAACCGTCCGAACCTGTACTATGAAGTACGGCAAAAGACTAAAGATGTTGATAAAGACATCATAAGATATATCAAATCAAATGCAGGGAAAAGCGGTATCATATACTGTCTCAGCAGAAAAAAAGTGGAAGAGCTGGCAGATATACTGAAGGCTAATGAGATTAAGGCGGCAGCATATCATGCCGGTATGGATTCCGCTACTCGTTCCACCACACAGGATGACTTCCTCATGGAACGTATAGATGTAATCGTAGCCACAATAGCTTTCGGAATGGGAATAGACAAACCGGATGTACGTTTTGTCATTCATTATGATATACCCAAAAGCCTCGAAGGGTATTATCAAGAAACGGGAAGAGCCGGACGCGACGGTGGAGAGGGACACTGCATAGCCTTCTACACCAACAAGGATCTTCAGAAACTTGAGAAATTCATGGAAGGCAAACCTGTAGCAGAACAAGACATAGGACGACAATTACTAAAGGAAACAGCTTCATACTGTGAATCTTCTGTATGCCGCCGCAAACTACTTCTTTATTATTTCGGTGAAAACTACGAATCGGATAACTGCGGAAATTGCGACAACTGTTTACATCCTAAAAAGAAAGTGGAAGCAAAAGAATATTTGGTAATGGCTCTGAAAGCCATTCTTGCAGTAAAAGAAAATTTCAAAGAAGATTATATTATAGACTTGCTGAGAGGCAACGAGTCGGAAACATTATTGGCACATAAACACGACAGTCTGGAAGACTTCGGTGCAGGAGCTGACGTAGAAGAAAAAATGTGGAATGCAGTTCTCCGTCAAGCAATGATTGCAGGATACATCAGAAAAGACGTGGACAACTACGGTCTGCTGAAAATTACGAAAGAAGGCAAGAAATTCCTGAAAAAGCCTGTTTCGTTTATGATTGTAGAGGACAACGATTTTGACGAAATTCCGGAAGATGCTCCGGAAGGAGGCGGAACAGGAGTTGCCGACGAGGTACTTTACTCCATGCTTCTTGACTTACGCAAGAAATTGTCAAAAAAGTTGGAAGTGCCTCCATACGTCATATTTCAGGATGCGTCACTCGAAGCGATGTCAACTCTATATCCAGTGAACATCGAAGAGTTACAGAATATTCCGGGTGTCGGTTCTGGAAAAGCCAAACGATATGGAAAAGAGTTCTGCGAACTCATCAAACGACATTGTGAAGAGAACGACATTGTACGTCCTACTGACATGCGAGTGCGAACTGTAGCGAACAAGTCGAAACTGAAAGTAAGCATCATACAAAGTATAGACAGGAAAGTAGCTCTTGATGACATTGCAATGGTAAAAGGCATAGAGTTCGGTGAGCTGCTTGATGAAGTGGAAGCCATAGTTTATAGCGGGACAAAACTTAATATAAACTATTTCCTTGAGGATGTGATGGACGATGACCGTATTGAAGATATTTACGAATATTTCCGTGAAAGCGAAACGGATGATCTTGATACGGCACTCGACAATCTGGACTCGGACTATACGGAAGATGAGATACGTTTGGTGAGAATAAAATTTATCTCTGAAATGGCAAACTGACCTATACATCGTTCAAGAGCCAATTGTAAAACAGCAACAAAGGCAACACAAGTACATTTACAAGAATATTTTTCTGTATTCTGTGAGTGTACTTGTTTTGTTTTTGTATGATAGTTAAAGAGAGACCTCTATAAAATTCATACGACACTTTCCCACAAAAAAACTTTCGTATATCCCAAATAATACATACCTTTGCACGCAATAAAATTTAATTATATGTCATCTTTTATTGCAGACAAAGTCGTAATGGAAGGATTGACCTATGATGATGTGCTGTTGGTACCAGCATATTCGGAGGTTCTTCCAAGAACAGTTTCACTCACAACTAAGTTTTCAAGAAACATTGAGTTAAAGATTCCTTTTGTCACAGCCGCAATGGACACAGTGACAGAAGCTCCTATGGCAATAGCCATTGCCAGAGAAGGAGGAATCGGAGTTATTCACAAAAACATGTCGATAGAGGAACAGGCAAGACAGGTTGCTATTGTAAAGCGCGCGGAGAATGGCATGATTTATGATCCGGTGACTATCAAACGCGGCTCAACGGTAAAAGATGCCTTAGACATGATGGAAGAATATCACATCGGAGGCATACCAGTCGTAGATGATGACAATATTCTTGTCGGTATTGTAACCAATCGTGATTTACGCTTCCAGCGCAACTACTCAAAACTTATAGACGAAGTGATGACAAGTGAGAACCTTATTGTCACTCATCAGCAAACAGATCTTGAATCGGCTTCTCAGATTCTTCTTGAGCACAAAATTGAGAAGTTGCCTGTGGTAGATGAAAAATATCATCTTATCGGTCTCATAACCTACAAAGACATCACAAAGGCTAAAGACAAACCAATGGCTTGTAAAGACTCCAAAGGTCGCCTCCGCGTAGCAGCCGGTGTGGGTGTGACAGCAGACACTTTTGAGCGTATGGAAGCACTGGTTAAAGCCGGAGTTGATGCGATTGTTATAGATACGGCACACGGACACTCTAAATTTGTCATAGAAAAAGTAAAGGAAGCAAAGAAGAACTTCCCGAATGTGGATATTGTTGTAGGAAACATTGCAACCGGTGAAGCAGCCAAAATGCTTGTTGAAGCAGGTGCAGATGCAGTCAAAGTAGGAATCGGTCCGGGTTCAATCTGTACGACAAGAGTTGTCGCCGGTGTAGGAGTACCGCAACTCTCTGCAATATATGATGTAGCTTCAGCCCTTGAGGGCACAGGAGTTCCTTTGATTGCTGACGGAGGTCTTCGCTACAGCGGTGATGTAGTTAAAGCACTTGCAGCCGGAGGATACAGCGTAATGATTGGCTCACTTGTTGCAGGAACAGAAGAAGCTCCGGGAGAAACCATTTTGTTCAATGGACGTAAATTCAAGTCATACAGAGGAATGGGCTCACTCGAAGCAATGGAAAACGGTTCTAAAGACAGGTATTTCCAGTCTGGAGTTGCAGAAACAAAGAAACTTGTACCGGAAGGTATTGCAGGACGTGTACCATACAAAGGAACTGTACAAGAAGTTATATACCAACTTGTAGGAGGACTACGCTCTGGTATGGGTTATTGCGGTGCTAATGACATAAGCACGCTTCACAATGCGAAGTTTACACGCATCACTAATGCAGGTGTACTTGAAAGCCATCCGCATGAAGTGATAATCACAAGTGAGGCTCCAAATTACAGCCGTCCGCAGTAATAATTACGGTTGGAATCAATAAATTCCAACCGTAAAAAACTAAGTTCATGAGATTTTAGGTATTGTCATATTTTGTTTTTAGTCGGTCCATGCTATCAGCATCATTAGTCAAGCAGCCCGACACACCTCTTTTACGGCTAACACTCAGTCCTCAACTAAAAATCAAAATAAGTCAATGCAAATCATAGAATCCGTATAAAGTTTCCCACTCTTTTGAGAGTGGGAAACTTTATTTATTGCAATTCTTGTAACAAGAATCATTTGTATAAATAGGATTAATCGGAATAGTTGTCTTATAAAAGATATAGGAATTTCGGGAAAACCATACTTTTTCTTGCGAAGCTGGATTCGATGTCACACACAAATGGATTCAAGCGCAAATGAAGCCACTTTTATATTTTCTTTAATGAAATAACGCCTAAAAAGGCAAAAAATAGCAAAATAGAGCATTTGTTTTGAGTTTCAAGTGGTTGTGGCAGTCATTGGCTTTAGTTGGCAGTGACAAGGAAATGAGGAAAAAGCAGATTAGAGAAGTAGAAACGCTTTCAAATCATTACCCAATGGAAACGCCCTAATAAGCATTTTTAACGGTGTCGGTTCAATCTTCTCCATTCTGCGTAAGTTTTGATTTTGCCATGCAGCTCTCATAGTTTAATTTTGCACCGAACAAAAAAGTAAGAATTATGAGATGCACTTTCAAGACAGTCTTCTATGTAAATGGAAGCAAGGAGAGAAACGGAATTGTCCCTATCATGGGACGTGTGACAATTAACGGAACTATCGCACAGTTCAGTTGCAAGCAGAGCGTTACCAAGGCTATCTGGGATGCCAAGGGCAACAGAGCCATAGGCAAGAGTAAGGAAGCCAAGGAGGTGAATTTTGCGCTCGACAACATCAAGGCTCAAATCGCCAAGCATTACCAACGACTTTCCGACCGTGAGGCGTTCGTTACCGCTGAAATGGTGAGAAACGCCTATCAAGGCATAGGCACCGAATACGAGACCTTGCTCAGAGCTTTCGACAAGGAGAACGCAGCCTTTGCCAAGCGTGTAGGCAAGGACAGAGCCAAGAACACTTACAACAAGTATCTTGTGGTGAGAAAGTACGTTGCCGAGTTCATCAAGTATCAGTACAAGCGCAGCGATATGTCCATGAATGAGCTTACCGAGGAGTTTATCCGTGACTATTGCCTTTACTTGAAAAATGTGGTAGGGCTTGCGCAGTCCTCCATTTGGATTTACTCAATACCTCTGAAACATATCGTTACGGCGGCACACTACAACGGCAAGATACCGAGAAATCCGTTTGCCATGTACCACGTTGACCCAGACCACAAGGAACGTGAGTTCTTGACCTTGGATGAGCTTACTGCCATGACTGATATAAAGTTGGAAGACCCCAATATGGCATTTGCAAGAGACCTCTTTATCTTTGGTTGTTGGACAGGTATATCATTCATTGACATCAAGAACTTGACTGAGGACAATATCAGCATGGTAAACAGTGCTCCTTGGATTGTGTCCAAACGTCAGAAGACAGGCGTGCCGTTTCAAATCAAGCTGATGGATATTCCTATGCAGATTGTTGAGCGATACAAATCTTTCAGAAAGGGCAACCACTTGTTCAACATTGGTAATCTTGACGGCATCAACAAGCGCATCAAAAAAGTAGCTGTAATGTGTGGCATCAAGAAGCGGGTTTCGTTCCATGTGTCCCGTCATAGTTGGGCTGTTTTAGCCTTGGAGTATGGTATGCCGATAGAAAGTGTGAGTAAGATTCTTGGTCACACGAACATCACCACAACGCAGATATACGCTAAGGTGACAAGCACCAAGCTTGACCATGACATAGCAGTCTTTGAAAGTCGAATCAAGGGGCATTTGCCAGTTATGGGAGGAATGGCATGAAAAGGACTGTAATCACCGTGGGTGGAAATGGAATGTTATCCATTCCGTCCAACTTGGAGAACTTGTGGATGAGTGAGGGCGAGTTGGTGGATATGCTTCATGTTACCGCCCCGAAACTCAACTCTGTGATACGAGCCATATATAAAGAAGGTATGTTGTTGATGTCGGAAGTCCAACAGAGGCAAGAACTTTCCAAAGGTATTTGGCAAACATTGTATGGATTCCCTATGGTTGTTGCCATTTGCTTCCGTCTCACCTCTAATGGTGCAGCGCAACTTCGTGATGCCATCTTCAAGAGGTTGTACGGAGCAAAAGAGAAAACAGCCATTGTCCTGCAACTCTACGGAGGGACAAATGCTTTTAGTTGAGAATGGTCGCATCTTTGACGCTTGGATATTCACTGTCGTATTGACTTATTGATTTACTGATTTACTGTCGTATAGATTTATTGATTCACAAAATTCTTGATAGGGTGATTTATATTGCACATGAAGAAAAATATGAAATTTCATGCAAGTTTTTGATACGGTCTGCGTTTATTAGATATAAGTGTAACCCTTTAATATTGAAGAAATGTATGAAAATTAAAATGATTCTTATTGCATTAACCGCTTTGCTATCTTTGGCAAGCTGCGGTGATGATGACTCTGGTATTCAACTCACACAAGACGAAATCATTGGTGACATAAATACTGGTAAAAAGATTGTGATTACCTCTCTTACCACCTATACGGAAAGTAGCAGCAAAGTTAATGTAAATGGAGCTAAAGGCAAAATATCAGCAACATCTTCCGATGAAAGTATAGCCAAAGTCTCGTGCTCAACAAATGAAGCAGAGAAAGAAATCTATGTAAGTGGTGTTTCTGTAGGAAATACCACTATCACCATAACCGATTCCGATGGAAATACTGCTGTATTAAAGGTTGAAGTAAAAGATTGGACGACTCTTTGGGAACTTAGTAGAACAATGTATGTGGTAGATAGAAAATGTTTTGTTGAAGGTGTTTCTTCTGAGGATTCTGCAACTATTGCAGCTGATGCCATAGAGAAAGACTCATACAATAAATATTATACAATACGTACTCGTGTTTATATTCCTTCCGGCCCTTATGCAACCAAGAGACTAACCATTACAGATGATAAAGGAAATGTCCGCATGGATGGAATTCTTAAGATTCAACCAAATGCTGATAACTCCGAAGTTTGGCATTTATTACCTATTGGTAATTATACGGAAGTCGTTTTGGCTACATTTTACTATGACCAAAAAAGTATAGTCAAAGATGTGACAGATTATTATAAAACGGCATATCCTAAGATTAAGAAAGTTGAGCTACATGCCATTTATGCAGTAGAAGAATTAGAACCAGACAAGTAAAAGGGTAATGTAAAATTACTTTTTGTTCATCCCGAGGAAAGGTTTACAAGGAAGCCTTTCTTTGGGATTTTTTCGTTTTATTTTATCCCTAAAGACAATATCAAGCACCTTGATTTCCAATCTTTTAACACTGTCGGTTCAAACTTCTCCATTCTGCGTAGGTTTGAGTTTTGTATTTTGATTTTCCGCCATTACCTTTGCAACTTTAATTTTTATAAGTTACAAAGGAGAATTTATGAACATGACAAATGACAACAAACTGCCAGTCGAAGTTGCTACCATGCAGCCACAGGCACCACCTCCACCAAACGAGGTGTTCATCCGTGTTGGCACAACCTTATACAAGGTGGTTGACCAACCTACTATCAATGGAGGGAAGGTAAGAAAGCGCATCCCTTGGAACATGGAAACCTTGCGTCAGGACTACGGCAAGGAGTTCATCAAGTATGTCCACAAGTATGACGGATTCTGTACCGTTCCCGAACATGTGAACCACCGAACTGTAATAGACGGTTTTCTCAATCTCTACGAGCCGATAAGCCACAAGCCAATGAAAGGGGATTTTCCGAACATCAAGAAATTGCTTTTTCACATCTTCGGTGAGCAATACGAGCTTGGCATGGACTATCTGCAACTGCTCTATCTCAGACCTGTGCAGAAACTTCCAATTCTTTTGCTTGTGTCTGAGGAGAGGAACACAGGCAAGACCACGTTCTTGAACTTTCTGAAAGCGTTGTTCCAAGACAACGTTACGTTCAATACCAACGAGGACTTCCGCAGTCAGTTCAATGCAGATTGGGCTGGCAAGCTGCTCATAGTCGTGGATGAGGTGCTACTCAGTCGCAGGGAGGATTCTGAGCGTTTAAAGAATCTCAGCACCACACTCTCCTACAAGGTGGAAGCCAAGGGCAAGGACAGAAACGAGATTTCTTTCTTTGCCAAGTTTGTGCTGTGCTCCAACAACGAATCCCTGCCTGTCATCATTGACGAGGGAGAGACCCGATATTGGGTGAGAAAGATTTCATCGCTGCAATCTGACGATACCGACTTCTTGCGTAAACTGATTGCTGAGATACCTGCTTTCCTGTTCCATCTGCAAGGCAGAACGCTGTCAACACAGCAGAAGAGCCGAATGTGGTTCGCCCCCGAGCAGATTGCGACTGATGCCTTGCGGAGAATCATCCGCTGCAACCGTAACAGACTTGAGGTGGAAATGTCGGAGCTGTTCCTTGAGGTCATGGAGAACACTCAAACCGACAGTTTGCAATTCTGCCTCAATGACACAATCGCCTTGTTGCAATGCAACCACGTGAAAGCGGAGAAGCACCTTGTGCGAAAGATAGTGCAGGACTGTTGGAAGCTGCAACCTTCAGAGAACGCCCTCACCTACACCTCATACGAGTACA
The DNA here is from genome assembly GCA_017621515.1 of Bacteroidaceae bacterium. Classification (GTDB taxonomy): domain Bacteria; phylum Bacteroidota; class Bacteroidia; order Bacteroidales; family Bacteroidaceae; genus RGIG8745. The sequence goes on along the minus strand of JAGASY010000109.1, from coordinate 7,527 downwards.
ACTACAATAGCAGCGGTCACTACTCGCCAACAAAACGTGTGGGCAGGTTCTACACTATAACGATGGACAAGCTAAATAGCATATAATTTTGTTGAATTGTTGAATATGATGAAAGAAGTGTTGAATATCAAGTATTTAAGGCTCAACATTTTCTCAACAAATCTCTCAACAAAAGAAAGAGACTGTTGAAAAGAGAAAACATGACAGCTAATGCCTGTCTTTCTCTTTTGCCCAGTGATTTTGTTGAAAAGAACCATTTGTTGAGAGTTTGTTGAGAAGATAAGTATTTGACTATCATACCAATACATGCTATTCTCAACAATTCATCAGAAATACATACACCACTTAATCCACAGTAAAACATGAACATTCAAGAAGCAAAGCAAATCAAGATTGCAGACTACCTGCAAAGTTTGGGACACCGCCCTGTCAAGCAGCAGGGCGCAAACCTTTGGTACAAGTCACCGCTGAGAAATGAGAGCGAGGCATCTTTCAAGGTGAACACCATGATGAACAGTTGGTTCGATTTCGGAATGGGCAAGGGCGGCAACATCATCACCCTTGCGTCATACCTCTACGCATCAGACAGCTTGCCATATCTCTTGGACAAGATGGAGAAGCAAGCCCCCCATGTACGCCCGACCGACTTTTCTTTCCCTCAGCAAGCTTCCGAGCCGAGTTTTGAGAGATTGGAGGTTAGGGAACTCAACCACCCTGCACTCCTACGCTATCTGAGCGAGCGGAATATTGACCTGTGCATCGCCCGAAAGGAATGTGTGGAACTCCACTTCTCGCATAATGGCAAGAACTACTTCGCCATCGGCTTCAAGAACAAGTCGGGCGGTTACGAGGTTCGTAACCGATTCTTCAAGGGTTGCATGTCCCCCAAGGACATCACACATATCCGACAGCAAGGCGAGCCAAGATACGCTTGCTATGTGTTCGAGGGCATGATGGACTATCTTTCCTTTCTCTCGTTACGCATGGAGAAGTTTCCGTCTTGTCCGTCATTGGAAGCGCAGGACTACGTGATACTCAACTCAACAAGCAACGTTGACAAGGCTGTTGACGCACTCTACGGCTACGAGCGCATCAGTTGTCTGCTCGACAACGACGAGGCTGGGCAGAAGGCAACGCTTGCCATCGAGACTGCCCTCGGCTACCATGTGAGGGACGCATCCCACTTGTACAGTGAGTACAAAGACTTGAACGACTATCTGTGCGGAGTTAAATCCAAACAGTCTGTACACCAAGTACAGCCTGTTAAGCAAACCGTTCCACCTCGAAAGAGAGGCGCAGCCTTGGGCATATAGGCGGTTCCTGCTCCAATGGCTATTCTGAACGGAAAAGCCATAACTTAATAGGGCGTTTTCTTGACGCAGTGGCACGCCACCACTAAAAACGCCCATTGAGCAAAGGGGTATCCCCTTTTGAAACCCCGTGAGCCATGCGCAGGGCGCAATGCGGCAAGCGGATTTGTACAACTCAAAAACAAGTTTATTATGGGACATTTCAGTTTGGATTTCAAGAAGGCAAAGGGTAGCTCTGACGCAAGGGAGTCAGACCACATAGAGCGCAAGGTGATACCCGACAACGCTGACCCTACGAGAACTCACCTCAACCGTGAGCTTGTCAAGATGCCGAGCGGTGTGTATGATCGTGACGAAGCCATCGCCCACCGCATCAAGACGGCAGGCATCAAGCGCAAGATAACCAATGACCAGGTGAGGGTGATTAGAACCGTGCTGTCTGGAACGCACGAGGACATGATGAACATCGCAGCCAATGGTCAGCTTGACGATTGGTGCAACGACAGCTTGAAGTGGTTGCAGGACACATTCGGCAAGGAGAATGTCGTTTCGGTGGTTCTCCACATGGACGAGCACACGCCGCACCTCCATGCCTCTATCGTTCCGATAGTGACAGGCGAGAGAAGAAAGGCAAGGGTAAAGCCTACGGAGGAGGGCAAGCGGACATACCGCAAGAAAGCCAATGCCGTGAGGTTGTGTGCCGATGATGTGCTTAACCGTGACAAGATGGTTGGCTATCACGACAGTTATGCGGAAGCCATGGGCAAGTATGGCTTGAAGCGAGGTGTCCGTGGCTCTGACGCAAGGCATACCACCACGGCACAATATTATCGCAATATCAAGCGAGAGACGGACAGGCTTCAGAACTGTATGAAGTTGTTGCAATCGGACATCAACGAGGCGAAGCAACTTCTTCAAAAGACCAAAAGCGAAGTCAACACGGAGAAGTTACAGGCTGCAAAGACGGAAGCTAAGACCGCCTTTGTGTCAAAGATTGGTTCTCTTTTGGGCAGTGGAAAACTAAAGGAGGTGGAGCAAGCCAACAAGAAGCTATGCGAGCTTGTCACCGACCGAGAGCAATACATTGACAAACTACATGAGAAGATGCAGCGAATAGAGGACAGCCATGAACGGCAGCTTGGCGAGATGCAACAGAAGCACCAATCAGAGGTTGAGAAGTTGACAAGTAAGCACTCTTCTGAGGTGACTACGCTCAATGGAATCATCCGCAAAGCCAAGCGTTGGTTCCCGATGTTGGAGGCACGCTTACAAATGGAAATTTTGTGCCAGAAGATTGGCTTCACTGCTGAGCAAATCGGAGTGCTTCTTACAGGAAAGGCATTGAACTTTAGCGGTTCGCTTTATTCAGAGGAACACAGGCGAAAGTTCAAAGTGGAGGATGCGGAAATCAAAGTGTTCTCTGATTCCACTAAGCCGAACCAATTGTTTTTGCATATCAATAGACAACCTATTGTTGATTGGTTCAAAGAACAATGGAACAACATAAAGTTACATTTGTTTTCTCAACGTAAAGGACTGAAATTATAAAAATCCATGAGGGTGCTAAACATCCCCTCATGGATTTTTTCTACATATTTAGCATAGTAAAGAATGCTCCTAATAAAGACAGATGTATCTTGTTCTTTGTCCCATAATTTTATATTTTTCTAACGAGCATAACCTCTATTTATTGTCTAAGCCTAATACATACCAACATGAAGTAGTGAAGAAATTTCTAATGTATTTCACTCTCCATACAAAATGTGGCAAGAGCCGTGGGGTAAGGTGGAACTTCTGCTTGTAATGAGGGTTGATAAACCAAAGTCTTTGGTCTGTCACGGAAAAGCCACATTTGCGTATAAGCCTTTCAAACAATTCTATGCTTGTTTGACATTCTTTTATGCTCATCAATTCGCTTATAGTCCCATTTTCTTCATTGCATGTTTCCAACAACAACTTATACAAAAAGTTAGGCAACAAGTGAATGAATGGTAAATGTGAACAGAGTTTGCTTCGACAAATCTGTTGATGCCCACCGAAAGGCATTTGCCATGCAGGAAAACCCACAAACAGCACACCGGTTGATTTCAGAAAACTTTTAAGGTGTGCAAGAAATGGTTCTTTAGTTGGAACGTGTTCTATCACATCATGTAAAAGTATTACATCAAATTTTTCCTCTTCATTGACTGGTGCATTGTATTTCATAAAATCACAGCACACAAATGTTGCATTGCTGCTGATTTCTGAAAAGTATGCTTTTGCATCTTCTATTCTACATTCTGCAATATCTATGCCTGTCACTTTACAGCCAAGTTGGGCAAAAGGGACTAAATTGCCTCCTTCGCCACAACCTACCTCCAATATTCTACTTTTCGATGTCAACTCTTTGAATGTTGACAAGTAGCTGATGTAAAACTCTTTAGATGTAATTTCCAAATCATGGAAATACATTTTTCTATCTGTATGTCTTTTCTGCATGTCTATCTAATGTTTTGACCTTTTGCTAATATAGATACAGGTCAGCCATAAAGACTGCACGCAAAAAGAGACTTTTTTTACCAAGAGAACCTGATTCCGAATGGTACAGTGAAAGTAAATGGACGTTCTGTCCAAGTGTTTTTAATACTGCTTCCGTTTGGAATGTACCAATTCATGGTTGGTTCAACAAACAGGTTCAGATTTGGTGCAAACTGATATTGTATTCCAATATTTGTATTTACCGTCCATTGTACAGGAAGCGTAAGTTTCCAATCGGTTGTATATGCAGACTTGTCCCCTACGATATAGTCAGCATTAGTCTTTCCGTATATAGGAATCTGAATGCTTGCACCTAAAGAACCATAGGTTGACAATCTCTTGAACTTCATAAATTGGTAAGACAGCTTGAGCGGAACACCTATATAGTGCAGCTTCTGTTCTTTATCTACATGATAGCTACCTGTACCAAGAACAAAGCATGATTTCAAATAAGAATATTGAAGTCCTGTTTCTAAACTCCAACGCTTGCCTATGTTCTTATTTATTGCAACACCCAATGTTATAGGTTTGTCATGATGTTCTGTCTCTATAATCTCTCCACTGTTGTGGTCTGCAATGTCTGCCATAGCAACATTTTCCGCTGTTGGGTCGGATTGAGTTATACGATGCAACTCTTGGGCATAATCTTCCCATGTCGTGAGTTTACCTGGACCTGAAGGCTGTTCGCTACTAATGTCGTTACTTTTTATTATCTTGTAAACATTCTGTACAAGAGTTGTGCCCAAGGAGCCTACTGCAAGCAATTGCCACTTGTTTTTCTTATGAATCTTGGTGTTTTCTGCAACCCATGTTTCCTTATAGATATTAGGGATGGGGACAGAGTCTTTTATGCCAACACTATCTTGGTTGTTATCTGCAACTAACGGTTTCTTATCTTGCAAAGAATCTACCATTGCTATTATGGCACTATGATTAATTCCAGTAGAATCAATACGAGTTGCCACAATATTCTTTTTAGTTAGAGTACTGTGATAATTAGTTGACGGAGCAACCTCTTGTGTACAATTTGTAGAATCCGTGCCATTCTTTGACGCAAGATTTCTATCGTTCTTTGTTTTCTCCTTTCGCTTTCTGGTTATATGAGTATCATTGTCTGAGACAAGTTGTTTCTTAGTTACGAAATGCTTATATATAGGAATGACTATCAGAACCAAGAATATAACAAGTATTGCTCTTAGGCTCAATTTGTTCCTTAGCATAGACTTTGCTCTCGCCAATTGTGATGAAGAACTATGGGGAGCTATATCAAGTACTTTTGCTACTTCTTGATGAGACAATCCATCCAATACGGAAAGGTTGAATATCTTCTTGTAACCTTCTGGTAAATTGTCTATTTCTTCCATAATGTCATCATATTGGATAGACAATTCGGAAGTTTGGGATTCAGCACATTCGTTCTCAGCGTTTTCGTCCATGTCAGACAAAGGAACAAATTTGATTCTGTTACCTTTTTCCCTGTATTTTAAAGCGAGATTGGAAGTTATGCTTGTAAGCCATTGGCTGAATCTATTGGGATTCTTCAAATCTTTCAAAGATACAAGTGCAAGTATAAAAGCATCTTGGACAAGGTCGTCAACGACAGCCTTGTCCTCTTTGAGGATGTTTATACATATCCCTTTCATCTTGGGATAATACATCTGATATAATGTGCTGAAAGCACTGTTGTCTCCTTGTTTTGCTTTTTCTACTAATGTTCGTATATTTGAATCCATGAGTGAATCATTTCGTTATATCTAATTTAATATAGATATACCCACTGACAAATGACTGCATGATTTATTGTTAAAGAACATTAATAAGCATAGAAATCATACGAAAACTCATTTTAAGCTATTGATTTTGGCACAAACATTCTGCACATGGTCAAGCCCGTACAGCATAGAATATGAATCTATGCCCATCCAAGAGAACAGCGTTTGTATCTTCTGATACTCATTGATGATATAACTTATGTCTATCTCAGACTCATGCAACCTAAAGCATATTGGCTCATGGTGGGCAATTCTGTTTCTTAGACTATTAACCTTGTCAAGTTCATTGAAGATATAAGTGTTGTTATATTGAATGGTTGCAGATGAGCGAGGTTTGTTTGGGAATGCCCTCAACAGACATTGTCCTGTTGCACGATATTGCAATGAAGAAAACATATATTTCCATACACCAAATTCCATTTCAGCTATGAGTTTGGAGTGTGAATAGATTCCTTGACGGTTTAATCTACTGTATGCCTTGTCTATGATTTTTCTTGTCTCGTTCATACGCCCATTGGAGAATATCCCATTGTCTTGAACGGAATCTCTCAGCCAATCGTTTCCCAATGTCGGCACCAAAAGACTATCTATCGCATTACGCAATGCCACCTCAAAGCAACTCACGATGGTAAACATTTCCTGCGACAATCGTAAGTTGTAGCGATACAAAGCCATAGCCTTGCGAGTATCACCATTCGCAGCATCTTTATATCTCTGCATTCGTTTGGCAGACAAAATCCGCTCAAAATCTAAATATTCCATAAATATTCGTCTTATTATTTGGTTGGAACAAGAAAAAGCACTATCTTTGTAGCGTTGATTCCCGGTAGCCTCTGATTCGTCAAGCTATCGGGTCTTGTTTTATATACACTTTTGCCTACAAAGATACATTATTTTCTGCGATTACAGCTATGCCACATTATATATTTACAGAAAATTAACCGTAAAAATATTATAAAATTATCGTAGTCTCGTATAAATATTGTATTTTTGCAGCAGAAAAGAGTTGTTTGACAAGCAAACGTATGCACATTGCAGAAATTAGAACCGTTGCTAAATCATTACCTCTATTGAGGTGAAACACTCATAAATCGCTCATTTTAAGCTATTCGGCAGATTTCAGCGTAATTTCATTAAAAAAAATCATTTTCAAAGTTGATATACGAGGAGTCTGGTTCATCGCTAAATTCATCATCCTTGTAAGAATCTATTTTATACTTTTCGTTGTCTATGAAATCATTAAAAGAGTCAAACATAACAGGTGCAGCAGCACATGCGACATGTCCAAAAGAATCCACACTGTCTCCAACATCAATTTCATCATTAATTATAGGAACCTCAAAATTTGTATCAAGCAACTCTTCTGGTAGTTGTATATTCTCCTGCTCATATTCTGTGAATGTTAGTTCTGACTGCTCTAAATGAGCCATAACATCTTGCATCGCCTCGTCATTTTCTATCATCGAGCCAACCTTGTCCATCTCGCTCTCTGACAGATTTCCGTCCAAATAGGCAGCGAACTTCTCGATGCTCACGGAAAAGTCGGAATTATCCAACGTGAAGTTGAAATCATCTATCATAGCTCTACCTCCTTTCTGTGAATGCGGATGTATTGGGCTTTCGCCAGTTTATGCTTATTGTAGTAATTCTCCATTGTCATGCCGAGCATTTTTGCAGTCTCTTCGTTGGTGAGTAGCTCTAAGTAGCGGAGTCGAATTATTTCGCTGTATCGCTTGTTGGGCATCCTGTTCAGTATGAACAAAGCATCCTCACGATTAAGATTGTTGAAACTCGTTGGTTGAATTAAAATTTTAATTATTTACAAATGAGAAAGTTGCGCAATTTACAGATTATTAGTAAATTAGTGGTGACCAAACTACTAAGAACTATTGCTCCGCTTATGCGCAACTTTATAACAAATTTCGTCA